>NZ_JANCLM010000032.1:0-80819 GCF_024259445.1 Pseudomonas sp. DVZ6 | reverse complement strand
CCGCTCCTACAGGATCTGCGCTGCATTGAGCTTCCTGCACACCCGTCCGAATGGGCAGCTTTTCCTACAATGGGGTAAACTGCCGCGTCTTCACACCTATAACGACACGCCTGATGCCCACGACGTTTCAAGAGATCCCCCGCGAACGCCCGGTCACGCCTTTGCTGGACCGCGCCGACACGCCCGCCGGCCTGCGCCGGCTGGCCGAAGCCGACCTGGAGACCCTGGCCGACGAGCTGCGCCAGGACCTGCTCTATACCGTGGGGCAGACCGGTGGGCATTTTGGTGCGGGCCTGGGCGTCATCGAACTGACGATCGCCCTGCACTACGTCTTCGACACCCCGGACGACCGGCTGGTGTGGGACGTCGGCCACCAGGCCTACCCGCACAAGATCCTCACCGGCCGCCGCGAGCGCATGCTCAGCCTGCGCCAGAAGGACGGCATCGCCGCCTTCCCGCGCCGCAGCGAGAGCGAGTACGACACCTTCGGCGTCGGTCATTCCAGCACCTCGATCAGCGCCGCGCTGGGCATGGCCATCGCCGCCCGTCTGCAGAACGATCCGCGCAAGTCGATCGCCGTGATCGGCGACGGCGCGCTGACCGCCGGCATGGCCTTCGAGGCGCTGAACCACGCGCAGGAAGTGGATGCCAACATGCTGGTCATCCTCAACGACAACGACATGTCGATCTCGCGCAACGTCGGCGGCCTGTCCAACTACCTGGCCAAGATCCTCTCCAGCCGCACCTACGCCAGCATGCGCGAAGGCAGCAAGAAAGTGCTGTCACGCCTGCCCGGGGCCTGGGAGATCGCCCGTCGCACCGAAGAGTACGCCAAGGGCATGCTGGTGCCCGGCACCCTGTTCGAGGAACTGGGCTGGAACTACATCGGCCCGATCGACGGCCACGACCTGCCGACCCTGATCGCCACCCTGCGCAACATGCGCGACCTCAAGGGCCCGCAGTTCCTGCATGTGGTGACCAAGAAGGGCAAGGGCTTCGCCCCGGCCGAGGTCGATCCGATCGGCTACCACGCGATCACCAAGCTGGAGCCGGCCGACAAGCCGGTCGCGCCGAAAAAAGCCAGCGGGCCAAAATACGCCTCGGTGTTCGGCCAGTGGCTGTGCGACATGGCCGCCGCCGACAACCGCCTGGTGGGCATCACCCCGGCAATGAAGGAAGGCTCGGACCTGATCGACTTCAGCGAACGCTATCCCGAGCGCTACTTCGACGTCGCCATCGCCGAACAGCACGCGGTGACCTTTGCCGCGGGCATGGCCTGCGAGGGCGCCAAGCCGGTGGTGGCGATCTACTCGACCTTCCTGCAGCGCGCCTATGACCAGCTGATCCACGACGTGGCGGTGCAGGACCTCGATGTGCTGTTCGCCATCGACCGCGCCGGCCTGGTCGGCGAGGACGGCCCGACCCACGCCGGCGCCTACGACCTCTCGTACCTGCGCTGCATCCCCGGCATGCTGGTGATGACCCCCAGCGACGAGAACGAGCTGCGCAAGATGCTCAGCACCGGCCACCACTACAAGGGCCCGGCCGCCGTGCGCTACCCGCGCGGCACCGGCCCCAACGCGCCGATCAGCGGCGATCTGGAACCACTGGAGATCGGCAAGGGAGTGATCCGCCGCCAGGGCGGCAAGGTCGCCCTGCTGGTGTTCGGCGTGCAACTGACCGAAGCCTTGCAGGTGGCCGAGCAGATCGACGCCAGCGTGGTCGACATGCGTTTCGTCAAGCCGCTGGACGAGGCGCTGGTGCTGGAGATGGCCGCCAGCCACGAACTGCTGGTGACCATCGAGGAGAACGCCATCATGGGTGGTGCCGGCGCCGCCGTCGGCGAGTTCCTGGCCCGCGAGGGCGTGGTCAAGCCACTGCTGCACCTGGGTCTGCCGGACATCTATGTCGAGCATGCCAAGCCTGCGCAGATGTTGGCTGAATGTGGGCTGGATGTGGCGGGGATCGAAGCCTCCGTCAAAGCCCGGATGGCCAAGCTCGGCCTCTAGGGCCCTTTCGCGGGTAAACCCGCTCCCACAGGGACTGCACAGTATTCAAGGTCTGTGGAGATCCTGTGGGAGCAGGACTGCACAGTATTCAAGGTCTGTGGAGATCCTGTGGGAGCGGGTTTACCCGCGAATGCGATGGAACTGCCCATGAAAAAATCCGCCTGTGCCGCACTCCTCTGCGCCCCTACATTCCTGCTGGCCGCCGAGCGCGATGACGCCCTGAAACTCCCCGACGTACTGATCAGCGCCAGCCGCCAGGTCGAGTCACGCACCGCCACCAGCGCCGCCAACACGGTGTTCACCCGTGCCGATATCGATCGCCTGCAACCCAGCGGCGTCACCGACCTGCTCGCCCGCGTTCCCGGCGTACAGGTCGCACCCACCGGCGGTCGCGGCAGCCTGCCCGGCATCTTCATCCGCGGCACCAAGGCCGCCCAGACCCTGGTGCTGGTCGACGGCGTGCGCATTGCCAATGCCACCTCCGGCGACAGCGCCCTGCAGTTCCTCGGCATCGACCAGATCGAACGTGTGGAAGTGCTGCGCGGCTCGCGCTCAGCGATCTACGGCAGCGACGCCATTGGCGGGGTGATCCAGATCTTCACCCGCCGTGGTGACGGCCAGGGCCTGCAACCGCGCCTGCGCCTGGCCGCCGGCAGCAATCAGACCTGGCAACGCAGCCTGGGGCTGTCGGGCGGTGATGGCGCGACCCGCTTCAACCTCGGCGCCAGCCTCGACGAAACCGCTGGCATCGATTCGACCGGGCCGTCGTATGCCAGCGATGGCGACCATGACGCCTATCGCAACCGCTCGCTCAACCTGAACCTGAGCCACACCTTCAACGAGCGTTTCGAAGCCGGGTTGAACCTGCTCGACAGCTGCGGGCGCAGTGAATACGACAATCCGTACGGACGGCTGGATGATGTCACCTGGCTGAGTTATCCACAGCAGCCCTACACTGACTTCAGCGTCAGCAGCCTGGGCTCATGGTTCGACGTCCAGCTTAATGACACCTGGCACTCCAGGCTGGAGTTGGGCCACAGCGAAAACCGCGACGACAAGCGCGACAAGCTCAGCGACCAGCGCTTCATCTACAACACCTATCGTGATCAGGTCACCTGGCAGAACGAGCTTGCCCTGGACGAGCGCAACCAGCTGATGCTCGGTGGCGACTGGTATCAGGACCGCTTCCACGGCACGGCGAACTTCAGCGAGGACAGCCGCTGGAACCGCGCGATCTTCGCCCAGTACCGTTTCGCGGGGGAACGCTTTTCCAGCGAGCTTGGCGTGCGTCACGATCGCAACCAGCAGTACGGCGAGCAGACCACCTGGAACGCCAGCCTCACCGTCCCCTTGAATCCACGCAATGATGTGCTGGTGTCCTATAGCGAAGGATTCCGCGCCCCGACCTTCAACGACCTGTATGACGTGCAGTACGGCAATCCGGACCTGCGTCCCGAGCACTCGAAGAGTTACGAGCTGCAATGGCGCAGCCAACTGGCCAGCCATACTCGCCTGGAAGCCTCGCTGTATCGCACCGACCTGCGCGACGCGATCAACTACGACCCCACGCGCAGGCGCCCCGGCAATGTCGACAACGCACGCATCAACGGCCTGGAGTTGTCGCTAATGCAGGAGTGGGCTGGCTGGACCTCTCAGCTGGGCCTGAGCATGATCGATCCCCGCGACCGTGAAAGCGGCCATACCCTGCAACGGCGCGCTCGACGCACGTTGAGCCTGGACCTGGATCGACAGTTCGAACGCTTCAACGTGGGTGCGAGCTGGCAAGCCGTCAGCGGCAGCTACGACGATCCATCCAACAACAATCGCATCGGTGGCTACGGACTACTCGGTCTGCGCGGCGGCATGGCCCTGACCGACGAGGTGAGGCTGGAGCTGAAGCTGGACAACTTGCTGGACAAGCACTACAGCCGTGCCCTTTACAGCTTCGATGGCAGCCAGTACGGCTATCGCGAAGAAGGCCGCACCTGGCTGCTGAGCCTTACCTGGACACCGACCCTCTAGCCTCCAACAGCGCACACAACCGGGCGGTAGCCTCGATCATCTGCCCGCTGGGCCGCTCCAGTCCCTTGTCCGGCACCACCAGCAAACGCTCCCCCTTCACGGCGCTCAACTGCGGCCAGCTACGCCAGCTGGCCAGCTGCGCCGCGTCACCCGCCAGGATCACCTCGGGATCGCGCAACAGCACCGACTCCACGCTGACCTGCGGCGCAGGCTGGGTCAGGTCGTCGAACACATTGCGCGCCCCGCAGACGCGCAAGGCATCGCTGACCACCTGGCGTCCACCCAAGGTGTACAGCGGCTTGTCCCAGACCTGATAGAACACCCGCAGCGGCGTGTCGCGCCGGTAGCGCTCGCGCAGCGCCTGCAGTCGATCACGCAGGCCGGCGGCATAGGCGCGACCCTGCTCGTCCCGCCCGAGGCGCCGGGCGATGGCTTCGATCTGCTCGATCAACTGGTCGAGGTCGCCGGGCTCGCCACTGAACGTGGCGATACCCAGGCGCTTGAGCTGGTCACGCTGGGCTGGCGCGACACTGCCGGGCCAGAGCAGCAGAAGGTCAGGCTTGAGGCTGAGCAAGCGCTCCATATCCAGCTGGCCATGGCGCCCGACCGAGGGCAGGGCCTGAAGGCCGGGCGGACGCTCGCCTGCATCCAGCAGGCCCACCAGCAGGTCATCAGCATCCAGTTCGAGGACGATCTCGGTCATCGACGGCGCCAGGCTGACCACCCGCGGCCCGGCCTCGGCCAGGGTACCGAGGCACAGCAATGCGAAGGAGGCGAGAAGCGCCCGCATCAGCCGAGCTGGCGCGGAATACGGTAGAGGTACAGCAGCACCACAGTAGACAGGGCGAGGAGGATCTGCGGCACGGCCTCCAGCCCGACCAACACCGACAGTGCAGCGACCCAGGCCGGGAAGCAGGCGAACAGCATGGCCAGGCGTCGAACCCGCGCCAACTCGATCCAGGCAGCGGGTTCGTCCGGCGTGCCCAGCTGCTTGTCGGTGGCGATCAATGCCCGCTTGTAGGCGCCGAAGCGCGGCAGGCTGAGGAACATGGTCGCGGCCCCGGCGATGAACAAGGGCATGGCCAGCACCGGGATCAGCGGCTCACCGCCGCCGAACGCCCAGGCCATTATCGGCAACGGCAACAACCCCATGGCCAGGTACTGCCACCAGGCCAGGGCCAGCCGCCGCTTCACCTCGCCGCGGGTCACGCCTGTGGCACCTCGCCCTGGTGCTTGTTGCCCATCATGTGGCCAAGCTTGTCGGCCTTGGTGGCCAGGTACAGGCGGTTGTGCGGGTTGTGACCGGTGTGCAGCGGCACGCGCTCGGCAACCTTGATGCTCATGTCGGTCAGGGCCTTGACCTTGCGCGGGTTGTTGGTCATCAGACGCAGCGATTTCACGCCCAGGTGTTCGAGCATCGGCAGGCACATGGCGTAGTCACGCTGGTCGGCGGCGAAGCCCAGGCGCTCGTTGGCCTCGACAGTGTCGGCGCCGCCATCCTGCAGCTCGTAGGCGCGGATCTTGTTCAGCAGGCCAATGCCACGGCCTTCCTGACGCAGGTACAGCAGCACGCCACGGCCTTCGCGGGCGATGGCCTGCAGCGCGGCTTCAAGTTGCGAGCCGCAGTCGCAGCGCTGGCTGAACAGGGCATCGCCAGTCAGGCACTCGGAGTGCAGGCGCCCCAGCACCGGCTCGCCGTCCGCGATGTCACCCAGGCTGAGCACCACGTGCTCGCGGCCAGTAGCTTCGTCGAGGAAGCCATGCATGGTGAAGATCGCAAAGGGCGTCGGGAGTTTAGAGGCGGCAACAAAGACGACGGGCACGTTGTGCTCCTGGATAGTAGGATTTTTCAGATCGGCCGATTGTATCAGCAGCCCGGCGCAGGTGCGCAGGAGGAATATGGTGGCTTAAGATCGAAATGTTCGATGCTTATGGAACAAGGACCAAATCCTGTAGGAGCGGCCTTGTGCCGCGAAAGGGGCGCGCAGCGGCCCCAGATTCCGAGCCAGCATCAAAATTGCTGGGGCCGCTACGCAGCCCATCGCGACACAAGGCCGCTCCTACAAGAACAGCGACATGAGCCTAATGCGGCTGGCTATCCGCAGTGAACGGATACGGCTGCTTCCAGCGCTCGAAGATCGGCTTCAACTCACCGCTGCGCACCAGTTGCGCCATGCGCCGGTCGAACAGGTCACGCAAGGCCTCGCCCTGCGCACTGCGGGTGAACGCCAGGTACAACGGCAGCTCGGCGACGTGGGTGCTGCGAAAGCGCTTGGGCTCGGGCGCCTGCCCGAGTACGTACTCGACCTCGGTCTGTGCATCGATGTAGAAATCCACCCGGTCATGCTCGAGCATGGGCAGGATCCCTTCGCGACGCTGTACCTCGCGGAAATTGTGGACGTTGGGCAGGTAACTGGCGTAGTCATAGCCACGCACCCAGGCCAGGCGGTACTGGCCGATGGTGTCCAGCGTCGGCTGCGGCTTGCCGGCCAGGCCCAGGGCATAGATATGGTCCAGGTCGAAATGCCAGCGCGGATAGAGGTTGTCGTCGTTCTCTTCCTTGTACGAGCCGACCCAGGCATCCGCCTCGCCCCGTTTCACCAAACCGACCGAGCGGCTGTACGGCGCGCTCAGCACCTTGACCTTGACCCCCGCCGGCTCGAACACCTGGCGCAGCACGTCCCAGGCCAGCCCGCTGCCATCGGCGTTGGTGTAGTCGAGCCACTCCTCGCTGACCAGGCGCACCTGCTGTTCCTGCGCCATGACGCCGGGCACCGCGCAAAGCAGCACCCACGCCAGCAACACACTCCTCAAGGCCATTGCAACGCTCCCTGTATCAGGCCACCGCCCACACCAGAACCTGCATGCCCAGCCAGGCGAACACGCCGGCCAGGATATCGTCGAGCATGATCCCGAACCCACCATGCACATGGCGGTCGACCCAGCGGATCGGCCACGGCTTGAGGATGTCGAAGAAGCGGAACATCAGGAACCCCGCCAGCAGCCACTGCCAGCCTTCCGGCACCAGCCACAGGGTGATCCACATGCCGACGATCTCGTCCCAGACAATGCCCTCGTGGTCGTGCACGCGCAAGTCGTTGGCCACCTTGCCGCACAGCCACACGCCGAACAGCATGCTGATGCCCAGCAGCAGCCAGTAGCCCCAGTCGGGCAGCATCTGCCACAGCGGGATGAACGGCAGCGCCACCAGCGACCCCCAGGTACCGGGGGCCTTGGGCAGGGTGCCGGAGCCGAAGCCGAAGGCGATGAAGTGCCACGGGTTGCGCCAGACCGAAGGCGGAACGAACTCCGCAGGCACCTGGTTGGGGTGGTCGGTCACGGTGTCTCCCTGAAATGTTGATAGCCCCGCTGCACGGGGGTGATGTCCTGGCCCTGCGGGTCACGCAGGGTCACACCCTGGCCTTGCAGCACACGCCCGATGACGTGCACCTCGCGGGCCAGGGAGGTCAGTGCGCTTTCCGGCAGGGTGAAGGCCAGCACGTAGTCGTCGCCGCCAGTGAGCGCCGCCTGCACCGCCGCCTCGCGCCCCAGGAAAGCCTGTAAAGGAGCAGACACGGGGACCTGCGCCAGGTTCACCTCAAGCGCGACGCCGGACGCCTTGGCGATATGCCCGCAGTCGGCCAGCAGGCCGTCGGAGATATCCAGTGCCGCCGTGGCCAGGCCACGCAGGCGCTCGCCCAGTTGCAGTTGGGGCAAGGGCGACCAGTAGTGCTCCAGCAGCGGGCCGGCCACCTCGGCAGCCGCCTCGCGCTCGCCCAGCACCAGCGGCAAGGCCCCCGCCGCATTGCCCAGGAAACCGCCGACGCACAGCAGGTCGCCCGGCTGCGCGCCGCTGCGACGCAGGGCCTGGCCCGCCGGTACCCGGCCGAACACGGTCACGGTGATACTCAGCGGTCCACGGGTGGTGTCACCGCCGATCAGGGTCATGCGGCAACGGTGGGCCATGCGGCCGAGGCCATCGGCGAAGGCTTCAAGCCAGTCCGGGCCGACTTCGGGCAGGGTCAGGGCGAGGGTGAAGCCGATGGGCGTGGCGCCCATGGCCGCCAGGTCGCTGGCCGCCACGGCGAGCGAGCGCTGGCCCAGCAGCAGCGGGTCGCAGACGGCGGGGAAATGCACAGCGGCCACCAGCGTGTCGGTGGAGATCGCCAGTTGCTCGCCGGCGGGCAGGTCCAGCAGGGCGCAGTCGTCGCCGATCCCCAGGGCCACGCCCTCGCCGCCCTGCGCACAAGGCGCGGCGGCGAAGTAGTGACGGATCAGCTCGAACTCACCCATGGCTGGTCAGCGCCGCGATCAGCGCTTGTTCGCCTTGACTTCCGCCTCACGCAGACGCGGAGCCAGCTTGTCCAGCACGCCATTGACGAACTTGTGGCCGTCGGTGGCGCCGAAGACCTTCGCCAGTTCCACGCCTTCGTTGATGACGACGCGGTACGGCACGTCGACGCGCATCATGAACTCCCAGGTGGACAGGCGCAGCACGGCCAGCTCGACCGGGTCGAGCTCTTCCAGCGGCGTGTCCAGGCAAGGCTTGAGCGCCTCGTCGATCTCGGCCTTCTTCGCCGGGACCCCGTGCAGGATCTCGCGGAAGTAGGCGCCGTCGACATCGGTGAAATCGTTATCGACCCGGAACTGCGCTTCCACTTCGTTCAGCGAGTGCTTGGCCATGTGCCACTGGTAGAGCGCTTGCGTGGCGAGCTTGCGGGCTTCGCGACGCTTGGCGCTCTTCGAGGGCTTGCCGGCATCCGCAGGTTTTGGATCGCGCGGGTTGAAACGATCGCTTTCGTCGCTAATCACTTGGCCTCCAACTGCGCCAGCAGACTGACCATTTCCAGGGCCGACAGGGCAGCTTCGGCACCTTTGTTGCCGGCCTTGGTGCCGGAACGCTCGATGGCCTGCTCGATGGAGTCGACGGTCAGGACGCCGAAGGCCACCGGAACACCGAACTCCATGGACACCTGGGCCAGGCCCTTGGTGCACTCGCCCGCCACGTATTCGAAGTGCGGGGTACCGCCACGGATTACTGCGCCCAGGGCGATGATCGCGTCATAAGCACCCTGCTGGGCGACTTTCTGCGCTACCAGCGGGATTTCGAACGCGCCCGGGGCACGAATGATGGTGATGTCGCTTTCACTGACGCCGTGGCGTACCAGGGCATCGACTGCACCGCTTACCAGGCTTTCGACGACGAAGCTGTTGAAGCGGCCAACCACCAAAGCATAGCGACCTTTGGGGGCGATGAAGGTACCTTCGATGGTCTTCAGGGTCATTCCGGAGTTCTCATCTTCAAGAGCGAGGCCGCGCTGTGGCGGCCTCGGGAGGGTTTGGACTCGAGTCCAGGGGCGAAAATGCCGCCTCAAGTCACTCGGAGGGCACGTATTCTACAACTTCCAGATCGAATCCGGATATCGCATTGAACTTCATCGGCGAACTCATCAGGCGCATCTTGCGCACGCCGAGGTCGCGCAGGATCTGCGAACCGGCACCGACGGTGCTGTAGGTGGTCGGCGCTTTCGCCGGGGCATCGCCCGCGCTCTCGCGGATATGCGCCAGCAGCACGTCGCCGTCCAGCGGGTGGCCCAGCAGCAGCACCACGCCGCTGCCGGCCTCGGCCACGGCGCTCATGGCCGCGCGCAGGCTCCAGCGGCCCGGTTGCTTGACCATCAGCAGGTCGCGCAGCGGGTCCATGTTGTGCACGCGCACCAGGGTCGGCTCCTCGGCGCAGATCTTGCCGAGGGTCAGGGCCATGTGCACATCGCCTTCCACCGCGTCGCGGTAGGTGACCAGGTTGAACTGGCCCAGCTCGCTCTCGATCGGTTGCTCGGAGACGCGCTGCACGGTGCGCTCATGGATCATGCGGTAGTGGATCAGGTCGGCGATGGTGCCGATCTTCAGGCCGTGCTCGGCGGCGAACACTTCCAGCTCGGCGCGGCGCGACATGGTGCCGTCGTCGTTCATCACTTCGCAGATCACCCCGCTTGGCTCGAAGCCGGCCATGCGCGCCAGGTCGCAGGCGGCCTCGGTGTGACCGGCGCGGGCCAGGGTGCCGCCGGGCTGGGCCATCAGCGGGAAGATATGACCGGGGCTGACGATGTCCTCGGCCTTGGCGTCCTTGGCGGCGGCGGCCTGCACGGTGCGGGCGCGGTCGGCGGCGGAAATGCCGGTAGTGACGCCTTCGGCGGCTTCGATCGACACGGTGAACTTGGTGCCGAAGCCCGAGCCGTTGCGCGGCGCCATCAGCGGCAGCTTGAGCGTTTCGCAGCGCTCGCGGGTCATCGGCATGCAGATCAGGCCGCGGGCGTGCTTGGCCATGAAGTTGATGTGCTCGGGCAGGCAGCACTCGGCCGCCATGATGATGTCGCCTTCGTTCTCGCGGTCTTCGTCATCCATGAGGATGACCATTTTGCCCTGGCGGATGTCTTCGACCAGTTCTTCGATGCTGTTGAGCGCCACGCGGCACCCCCTTCTCAATCAGGATTTCAAGAAGCCGTTGGCGGCCAGGAAGCTTTCGGTGATGCCACTGCCTTTGCTCGGCTCGGCGGCCTTGTCGCCCAGCAGCAGACGCTCCAGGTAACGGGCCAGCAGGTCGACCTCAAGGTTCACCCGACGCCCTGCGCGGTAGTCGGCCATGATGGTTTCGGACAGGGTGTGCGGGACGATGGTCAGCTCGAACTCGGCGCCATCGACTTCGTTGACCGTCAGGCTGGTGCCGTCGACGGTGATCGAGCCCTTGTGGGCGATGTACTTGGCCAGCTCCTTGGGCGCGCGCACGCGGAACTGGATGGCGCGGGCGCTATCGGCGCGCGAGACGATCTCGCCGACGCCGTCGACGTGGCCGCTGACCAGGTGGCCGCCCAGGCGGGTGGTGGGGGTCAGGGCCTTTTCCAGGTTGACCCGGCTGCCGCTCTTGAGGTCGACCATGGCAGTGCGCTTGAGGGTCTCGACGCTGACGTCGGCCCAGAAGCCGTCGCCGGGCAGCTCGACGGCGGTCAGGCACACGCCGTTGACCGCGATGCTGTCGCCAAGCTTGACGTCGCCCAGGTCGAGCTTGCCGGTCTCTACGTAGACGCGCACGTCACCGCCCTTGGGGGTGAGGCTGCGGATGGTGCCGATGGATTCGATGATGCCGGTGAACATGGTGTTCTCCTAGATACGGGCTGCGCCTCGGGCTATATGGCACAAGCCAGGCATTATACGCCGGGGGCCGGCAGGGGGATGGCAGTGACTCGCCAGTCATCGCCGACCGCGCGCATTTCGGTGATCTTCAGCCGCGGCGCCTCGCTCATTTTCGACAGCGGCCAGTCCAGCAACGGACGGGCGTCGGAGCCGAGGAAGGTGCCGGCGACGAACAGCTGGTACTCGTCGACCAGGCCCTGGCGGGCGAAAGCGCCGACCAGGCCGGCGCCGGCCTCCAGCAGGATTTCGTTGACCCCGCGCCCAGCCAGGGTGCGCAGCAGTGCCGGCAGGTCGACACGCCCCTCGCTGCCGGGCAGGTTGATCAGTTCATGGCCGGCGGCCGCATAGCGTGGGTCTTCACCGGCGGCGGTCACCACCAGTGCCGGGCCGGCCTGGAAGAACGGCGCGTCCAGCGGCAGACGCAGGCGCCCGTCGATCAGCACGCGCAACGGCGGGCGCGACAGGGCCAGGGCGGTGAGCGCGTCATCCAGGCCCAGCTCCTCGCCACGCACGGTCATGCGGGCGTTGTCGAACAGCACGCTCTCGGCGCTGGTCAGCACCACGCTGGAGCAGGCGCGCAAGCGCTGCACCGCGGCACGCGCCGCAGGGCCGGTGATCCATTGGCTTTCGCCGCTGGCCATGGCGGTGCGGCCGTCCAGGCTCATGGCCAGCTTGGCGCGCACGAACGGCAGGCCCTGCTCCATGCGCTTGAGAAAGCCCGGGTTGAGCGCGCGAGCCTCGGCCTCGAGCACACCGCTGGCGACTTCGATGCCGGCCTCGCGCAGCCGCTGCAGGCCATTGCCGGCCACTTGCGGATTGGGGTCCTGCATGGCCGCCACCACCCGCGCCACCCCGGCCTTGACCAGCGCCTCGGCGCACGGCGGCGTGCGGCCATGGTGGCTGCAGGGCTCGAGGGTGACATAGGCGCAGGCGCCGCGGGCGCGCTCACCGGCCTGGCGCAGGGCATGGACCTCGGCGTGCGGCTCGCCGGCGCGCGCATGCCAGCCTTCGCCGACCACCTCGCCGTCACGCACGATCACGCAACCCACGCGGGGGTTGGGGTGGGTGCTGTACAGGCCCTTGCGGGCCAGTTCCACGGCCCGGGCCATGTAGTGGGCGTCGAGAATGGCTTGGCTGGACATGCTTACTCTTTAGCCGGCTCGCGGGCCAGGCGGTCGATTTCTTCGCGGAATTCGTCGAGGTCCTGGAAACGCCGGTAGACCGAGGCGAAACGGATGTAGGCCACTTCGTCGAGCTTGCGCAGCTCGGCCATCACCATCTCGCCGACCACCAGTGACTTCACTTCGCGCTCGCCGGTGGCGCGCAGGCGGCTCTTGATATGCGCCAGCGCCGCTTCCAGACGCTCGACGCTGACCGGGCGCTTCTCCAGCGCGCGCTGCATGCCGGCGCGCAGCTTGTCTTCGTCGAAGGGCTGGCGCGTGCCGTCCTGCTTGATCAGCCGGGGCAGGACCAGCTCGGCGGTTTCGAAGGTGGTGAAGCGCTCGCCGCAGGCGACGCATTCGCGCCGACGACGCACCTGTTCGCCCTCGGCGACCAGACGCGAGTCGATGACCTTGGTGTCGTTGGCACCGCAAAACGGACAGTGCATGGTGGCAGGCAACAAAAAAAGGGAGGGCCATGGTAGCGCATTGCACTGGCAAGACAAGCCAAAGGGTTTACCATCCATGCAAATCTGCCCGTGAAGGACTACCCCATGCACCCTCGAGCGCTCGTCGTGCTGTGTTGCGCCGCCCTGCTCGCCGCCTGCGGCAGCGACCGCCCCAAGCCGGAACAGGCCCCTGCCCCTGTGCCGGCCAAGGTGGCCAAGAAAACCGAACCCCTGGGCCCGCTGCCGGCCTACCAGCGCGAGCTGAGCGGCACCCTGCTGGAAATCCCGGCGGGCGCCGACGTGGAGCTGGCCCTGCTGGTGATCGACGAGCGCGGCCGACCACAGCAACTGCTGGCCAGCAGCACCCTGAGCGGCACTGGCCAGGCCCTGCCCTACCGCCTGCGCTTCAACCCCGAAGCCTTCCCCGCCGGAGCCCGGGTCGAACTGCGCGGTCGCGCCAGCCGCTCCGGCCAGCTGATCCTGCACCTGCCGCCGGTACGCATCGCCCAGGCCCAGACCCAGGCCACCGGCCCGCTGCGTTTCGAAAAGGCACCCTAGATGGCCCCGGCAATCCTGCAACAGGCCCTGAGCGGCCTGATCGGCGAAGCGCGGCTGATCGTCAGCGAACTGCCCGGGTGCGAGCTGAAACTCTGGTTGATCGACGACCAGAACATGGACCGCGAATTCACCCGCGAGGAAACCCGGCGCATTCTCGAGGAGCCGCCCTACTGGAGTTTCTGCTGGGCCAGCGGCCTGGCCATGGCGCGCTACCTGGCCGAGCGCCCGCAGTGGGTGCGCGGCAAGCGCGTGCTGGATTTCGGCGCCGGCTCCGGCATTGCCGGGATCGCCGCCGCCCGGGCCGGCGCCCTGGAGGTGGTGGCCTGCGACCTCGATCCGCTGGCCCTGGACGCCTGCCGTGCCAACGCCGCGCTGAACGGTGTGACGCTGAGCTACAGCAGCGACTTCTTCGCCGAAGCCGACCGCTTCGACCTGATCCTGGTCGCCGATGTGCTCTACGACCGCGCCAACCTGCCGCTGCTGGACGAGTTCCTCAGCCGTGGCCGCCAGGCGCTGGTCGCCGATTCGCGGGTGCGCGACTTCAGCCACCCGCTGTACCGCCCGCTCGGCGTGCTCGAGGCGCTGACCCTGCCGGATCTGGCCGAGCCGCACGAATTCCGCCGGGTCAGCCTGTACCATGCCAGCCGCGAGCCCTTATAGTGGGGGTATTCACGGATTTGCGAGAGTTGCGATGAGCCAAGCTCCTGATAACAAAGATGTGCCGTACATCTTCGATGCCACCGATGCCACCTTCCAGCAACTGGTCATCGAGAACTCCTTCCACAAGCCGGTGCTGGTCGACTTCTGGGCCGAGTGGTGCGCGCCGTGCAAGGCGCTGATGCCGTTGCTGGCAAAGATCACCGAGGGTTATCAGGGCGAACTGCTGCTGGCCAAGATCAACTGCGACGTCGAGCAGCAGGTCGTCGCCCAGTTCGGCATCCGCAGCCTGCCGACCGTGGTGCTGTTCAAGGACGGCCAGCCGGTCGACGGTTTCGCCGGCGCCCAGCCCGAGTCGGCCATCCGCGCCATGCTCGAACCCCATGTGCAGATGCCCGCGCCGCCTGCCGCCGCGCCGCTGGAGCAGGCCAAGACGCTGTTCGCCGAAAGCCGCTTCAGCGAAGCCGAGGCCCTGCTGCAGGTACTGCTGGGTGAAGACAACAGCAATGCCGAGGCACTGATCCTCTACGCCCGCTGCCTGGCCGAGCGCGGCGAGCTGGGCGAGGCCCAGGTGGTACTCGACGCGGTCAAGACCGACGAGCACAAGGCCGCCCTGGCCGGCGCCAAGGCCCAGCTGACCTTCCTGCGCCAGGCCGCCAGCCTGCCGGAAGCCGCCGAGCTGAAGAGTCGCCTGGCGCAGAATCCGCAGGACGACGAAGCAGCCTACCAGCTGTGCATCCAGCAGTTGGCGCGCCAGCAGTACGAGGCCGCGATGGACGGGCTGCTGAAGCTGTTCCAGCGCAACCGCGCCTACGAGAACGGCTTGCCGCAGAAGGCGCTGCTGCAGGTGTTCGAATTGCTGGGCAACGCTCACCCGCTGGTCAGCGTGTATCGCCGCAAGCTGTCCGCTGCGCTGTTCTGACGCCACGGCAAGGCAAACCCGTGGGAGCGGGCTTGCCCCGCGATCACCGGCGAAGCCGGTGCCATAAACCGCATCGCGGGGCAAGCCCGCTCCCACGCCGCTCCAGTTAAATCAATAAGTCACCTTTTACTACAAGAAAGCAGACGTGCTCCGCGATGTATCGCTCACCCCACCCAGCGATACACCGGCGCATCCACGCCGCTTTCCACCTTCACCTCACTGCTGTGGCGCAAGCGCACCAGCAGGCGCTTGCCCGCCGCCACGCTCCCGGCCAGCCCCTCCAGGCGCTCCAGCAGCTCCGGCCCACCCATCTGGCCCGCCTGGCGCAGCACTTCTCGCGCGGCCGCCCACTGCCCGTCATCCTGCCGAGGTGCCGGGCTGGTGGTGACCGGCAGCGCCTCGACAGAGGCCGGCACCTCCAGTCGACGCCCCAACTGTGCCCACTCCTCCGGCGCCAGCTCAACGGTCAGGTCCACCGGCCAGTCACCGATCTGTCCACGAATTCTCACGATAGGTTCCTTGCTTTCAGGCTCGATGCCGCCATGCTCCCACGAACATGAAACCTGTGCCAGACAGGCTGGCGGGGCAAAGAACAATTGTTATAACATCACAAATCATCCCAAGCCGCCTGTGGAGCCGTCCATGCGTCGTCTGTTGCTCGCCCTGCCCTTCGCCCTGCTGCCCCTGGCCGTGGCCCATGCCCACGACGACCATGATCATGACCACGCCCATGGCACCCTAGGCACCCACGAGCATGGCGTGGCCAAGCTCAACGCGGTGCTTGACGGCAATACCCTCGAGCTGGAACTGGACAGCCCGGCGATGAACATCGTCGGCTTCGAGCACGTAGCCAGCAGCGATGCCGACAAGGCCAAGGTCGCCGCCGCCCGCCAACAGCTCGAACAGCCCCTGAAACTGTTCGGCATTGCACAGGCCGCCGGTTGCAAGGAAGACGCCCAGGAGCTGGAAAGCCCGCTGTTCGGTGACGCCGACGAGGATGGCGACAGCCATGAGCACGGTCACGCGCACGCCGACGTCAACGCCCACTATCAGCTGACCTGTGCCACCCCGGGCAAACTCACCCAGATCGACCTCGGCCCGCTGTTCAAGACCTTCCCGCAGACCCAGAAGATCAACGTGCAACTGATCGGCCGCAACGGCCAGAGAGGCGTCGAGGCCACCCCCGCCAAGGCCATGGTCGCGTTCTGAATGAACCAGCCGCTGATCGAACTGCATGATCTGGTGTTCGCCTGGCCCGGCCAGGCGCCGCTGCTGGAAATCCCGGCCTTTCGCCTGGAGCCCGGCGAAGCGCTGTTCCTCAAGGGCCCCAGCGGCAGCGGCAAGACCACCCTGCTCGGCCTGCTGGGTGGCGTCAACCGCCCCGGGCAAGGCAGCATCCGTCTGCTTGGCCAAGACCTCGCAACCCTGGGCCAGGGCGCGCGCGACCGTTTCCGGGTCGATCACACCGGCTACATCTTCCAGCAGTTCAACCTGCTGCCGTTCCTGTCGGTGCGGGAGAATGTCGAGCTGCCCTGCCGCTTCTCGAAAAGCCGCGCGGTCCGCGCCGCCCAGCGCCATGGCAGCATCGACCAGGCCGCTGCCCAACTGCTCGCCCACCTGGGCCTGGACGACCCGGCCCTGCTCGCCCGCCGCGCCGACAGCCTGTCGATCGGCCAGCAGCAGCGGGTCGCCGCGGCACGGGCGCTGATCGGCCAGCCCGAATTGGTGATCGCCGACGAGCCCACCTCGGCCCTCGACGCCGACACCCGCGAGGCCTTCATCCGCCTGCTGTTCGACGAATGCCGCGACGCCGGCGCCAGCCTGCTGTTCGTCAGCCATGATCAGAGCCTGGCGCCGCTGTTCGACCGGCACCTGTCCCTGGCCGAGCTCAACCGCGCCGCCAAGCCCCGGGAGGCCTGATGTACCTGCTTCGCCTTGCCTTGGCCAGCCTGGCCAACCGCCGCTTCACCGCCCTGCTCACCGCGTTCGCCATCGCCTTGTCGGTGTGCCTGCTGCTGGCCGTCGAGCGGGTGCGCACCGAGGCCCGCGCCAGCTTCGCCAGCACCATCAGCGGTACCGACCTGATCGTCGGCGCCCGCTCGGGGTCGGTGAACCTGCTGCTGTACTCGGTGTTCCGCATCGGCAACGCCACCAATAACATCCGCTGGGACAGCTACCAGCACTACGCCAGCGACCCGCGGGTGAAATGGGCCATCCCGATCTCCCTGGGCGACTCGCACCGTGGCTACCGGGTGATGGGCACCACCACCGACTACTTCAGCCATTACCAGTTCGGCCGCCGCCAGCACCTGGCACTCGACCAGGGCCGGGCATTCGCCGACGATCCGTTCGAGGTGGTGCTTGGCGCCGAAGTGGCCCAGGCGCTGCACTACAAGCTCGGCGACAAGCTGGTGCTGGCGCATGGTGTAGCCGCCATCAGCCTGGTCAAGCATGACGACAAGCCGTTCACCGTGGTCGGCGTGCTCGAGCGCACCGGCACCCCGGTGGACCGCACCCTGCACATCAGCCTGGCCGGCATGGAGGCGATCCACATCGACTGGCACAACGGCGTGCCGGCCCGTGGTGCCGGGCGTATCAGCGCCGAGCAGGCTCGAACCATGGACCTGCAGCCCGCAGCAATCACCGCCTTCATGCTCGGGCTCAACAGCAAGATCGCCACCTTCAGCCTGCAGCGCGAGATCAACGAGTACCGTGCCGAACCGCTGCTGGCGATCCTGCCCGGCGTGGCCCTGCAGGAGCTGTGGAGCCTGATGGGCACGGCGGAGCAGGCCTTGTTCGTGGTGTCGCTGTTCGTCGTGCTCACCGGCCTGATCGGCATGCTCACGGCCATTCTCACCAGCCTCAACGAGCGCCGCCGGGAGATGGCCATCCTGCGTTCGGTGGGTGCCCGTCCCTGGCACATCGCCGGGCTACTGGTGCTCGAGGCACTGGCCCTGGCGCTGGCGGGCATCGCCGCCGGGCTGGGGTTGCTGTATGCGGGCATCGCCCTGGCTCAAGGCTATGTACAGGCCAACTATGGGCTATACCTGCCACTGGCCTGGCCGAGCGCCCACGAGTGGACGTTGCTGGCCATCATCCTAGGCGCGGCGCTGCTGATGGGCAGCGTGCCGGCCTGGCGCGCCTATCGGCAGTCGTTGGCCGATGGTTTGTCGATTCATCTTTAAGAGACAGACATGACTCTAGACTTCACCGCCCTCTTCGCGGGTAAACCCGCTCCCACAGGGATCGCCTCACCTCCTGTGGGAGCGGGTTTACCCGCGAAGAAGGCAACACCGATCATTCAGTACTTGCTGCTCACGATCATGCTGATGACTTCGCTGCCCCTGTGGGCCGCCGACCCGCGCGAACTGGACTGGCCCGCCCTGATCCCCGAGGGCGCGCCGGTCATCCCGCCACAACTGACGCCCCTGCACGACCTGTCGCAGATCAGCAACGCGCTGTCCGCCGAGGCGGCCCCCGCCGCCCGCCAGCAGGCGCCCAACGCACCGGTGGTGAAAACCCTGGACGGCCAGCAGGTGAAGATCCCCGGCTACATCGTGCCGCTGGAAGTCAGCGACGAAGGCCGCACCACCGAGTTCCTCCTGGTGCCCTACTACGGCGCCTGCATCCATGTGCCGCCACCGCCGTCGAACCAGATCGTGCATATCGTCAGCGAGATGGGCGTGCGCATCGAAGACCTGTACCAGCCCTACTGGATCGAGGGGACGATGCAGGTCAAGGCCAGCAGCAGCGAGCTGGCGGATGCCGGTTACCAGATGGAAGCAGAGAAAATCTACGCGTATGAGCTCAAGTGAGCACTGCGTCACCCCGATAGCACGGCTTCTTTGAGCTGGGTCAAACTTTCTGTTTAGTCAGCTTCGTACCATTGGACTACTCGATTACTCACGTCCTCTGGGAGCTTCCATGAACAAGTCCTTGCTCGGTGCCTCGCTCGTCGCGTTGGCGCTTGCAGCCCCTGTCGCCCACGCCCACCAGGCGGGGGATTTCATCCTCCGCGCCGGCGCCATCACCACCGCGCCCAACGAGAACAGCGGCGACATCAAGCTCGACGGCGCCAAGGTCTCGGGCACCAAGGCGACCCTGGACAGCGACACCCAGCTGGGCCTGGCCTTCGCCTACATGCTCACCGACCACATTGGTCTCGAGCTGCTGGCCGCCACCCCGTTCCAGCACAAAGTCGGCGTCAAGGGCCTCGGCCCTGGCCTGGACGGCAAGCTGGCCGACATCAAGCAACTGCCGCCGACCCTGTCGCTGCAGTACTACCCGATGGCGCCGTCCTCGAAGTTCCAGCCGTACGCCGGCGTGGGCATCAACTACACGATGTTCTTCGATGAAGACCTGACCAGCGACCGCAAGGCCCAGGGCTTCAGCAACATGAAGCTGAAGGACTCGGTCGGCATCGCCGGCCAGCTGGGCATGGACTACATGCTCACCGACAACCTGCTGCTCAACGCCGCGGTCTGGTACGTCGACATCGACACCAAGGCCAGCATCGACGGCCCGAGCGCCTTGGGCGTGGGCAAGACCAAGGTCGACGTCGATGTCGATCCGTGGGTCTACATGGTCGGTATCGGCTACAAGTTCTGATCCGCAGGCGCGCCTGCTCCGACTGGAGCGGGCGCGCCGCGCATCGTCTCGATGCTCCAGAGATACCCCCAATAGCCCCAGGCTAGCGCGCTTATCCCCGCCCCCAAGCCGCACACCGCCACCCAGCCCCACTGCCCGTACACCCAGGTCGCCACGACCGCTCCCACCCCGCTGCCGAGCGAATAACAGCACATGTAGGCGCCGATCAGCCGGCTGGCCATCTCGCCGCGCCCCGCCAGCAGCACACTCTGGTTGGTCACGTGCACCGCCTGCACAGCCAGGTCCAGCATCAGTATCCCGATCACCAATGCCAGCAATGACTGCTCGAGGTAGGCGATGGGTAGCCACGACAGCGTCAGCAGGCCCAGTGCCCAGCCGCTCACCCGCCGCGCATGCCCCTGATCGGCCAGGCGTCCGGCACGTGCTGCCGCCAGCGCTCCCGCCACACCGGCCAGGCCGAACAACCCGACCTGCGTATGGTCCAGCGCCAGTGGCGCGGCGCTCAAGGGTAGCACCATCGCGCTCCACAGCACGCTGAACGCCGCGAACACCAGCACCGCGAACAGGCCGCGCTGGCGCAGCAGGCGGTCATGTCGATACAGCCGCAGCACCGATGCCAGTAACGCCCCATAGCGCTGCCCTGGCCCCTGCGGCCTGGCGGCAGGCAAGCGCCAGGCGAGCAGCCCCGCCATTGCCAGCGCCAGTCCCGCCGCCACCGCATAGACACCCTGCCAGCCGAACAGGTCAGCCACTGCGCCCGATATCAGACGCGCCGAGAGGATGCCCAGCACCACGCCGCTGGTCACCGTGCCCACCGCCTGCCCTTGTTCGGCGGGCGAGGCCAATGTGGCGGCATGCGCCACCATCACTTGCACCACCACCGCTGCCAGGCCGACCAGGGACATTGCGGCCAGCAGCACGGCCCAGTCCACGGTAAAGGCTACGGCCAGCAAGGCGCCGGACGAGACCAGCAACTGGCCGAGGATCAGTCGCTTGCGATCGACCAAGTCCCCGAGTGGCACGATCAGCACCAGCCCCAAGGCATAGCCGGCCTGGGTCATCCCCACTACCAGGCCGGAGCGGGCGCTGCTCACCCCAAGGCTCGCCGCCATCGACTCCAGCAGCGGCTGGGCGAGATACACCGTGGCCACGGCCAGGGCGCAGGCAGCGGCCAACAAAAACGTCAATCCACGGGTGAGCGTCGACATCGAAGACTCCCTTTCAATTCTGGTTTCAATTTAAAACCACCTGACTGGATTTCTAGCAAATGTGGTTTTATTCTGCAACCAGACAGACATTCAAGGATCGCGCCATGCTCGACGAGAACAACCAGCAATGCCCCGTGGCCCGCGCCTTGGAAGTGCTCGGCGACCGCTGGGCGCTGATGATCCTGCGCGATGCCTTCGATGGCCTGCGCCGTTTCAGCGAGTTCCAGAAAAACCTGGGGCTGGCGAAGAACATCCTCGCTTCGCGCTTGAAGCTGCTGGTGGAGGCGGAACTGCTGGTGCAGCAGCCGGCCTCGGATGGCAGTGCCTACAAGGAATATGTGCTGACCGAACGGGGACGCTCGGTGTTTCCGATCGTGATCGGCTTGCGCCAGTGGGGGGAGCGCTACCTGTTCACAGCGGGGGAGTCACGCTCGCAGCTGGTCGATGATCGTGGCCAAGGGCTGGAGACGCTGCAGGTGCGGGCCCGGGATGGGCGGGAGGTGGCGCCGGAGGATTGCCGGCGGCGGGTGGTCCGGCATTCGTGATGCCTGCTCCACCTGCCATGCACGATCCCTGTAGGAGATCACCCAGCCCTTCCGGCTGAGCTGTCGCGCATGGATCAGAGTTCCAGCGTGGGAGCGGGCTTGCCCCGCGATCACCGGCGCAGCCGGTGCCATACACCGCGCTGGATTCTTCGCGGGTAAACCCGCTCCCACAGGGTCAACTCAAGTCAATGGGTTACGTGTTGCTCCATAGGAGCGGCCTGCCCCGCAATAGTGCTTAAGCCTTGCCGAGCAACCGCGCCAGCCCCTCGACGAACGGCGTCGGCTCAGGGAACGCGAAACGCGCCAGCAAGCGCGCATTGTCCGCCCGCGAATGGCGGATATCGCCCGAGCGGGCCTGAGCGTAGCTGACCGCAGGCAAACCGCCCACCACCTGCTCCAGCGCCTTGAGCAGCTGGTTCAGCGAAGTCGCCTGGTTCAGGCCGATATTCACCGCGCCCTCTTCCACCACCGGCTGTTCAAGCGCCTGCACCATCACCTGGACCAGATCGCCGACGAACAGGAAGTCGCGGGTCTGCTCGCCATCACCGAACACGGTGATCGGCGCACCCCGGGTGGCGCGCTCGCAGAAGATGCTGATCACCCCCGAATACGGCGAGGAAGGATCCTGGCGCGGCCCGAAGATATTGAAGAAGCGGAATACCACCGGCTCCAGTCCATGCTGGCGGCGGTAGAAGTCCAGGTACTGCTCGCTCGCCAGCTTGTCCACCGCATAGGGGGTCAACGGTGCCTTGGGCGTGTCCTCGGCAATCGACTGGCCCTCGCCATTGTTGCCGTACACCGCCGCGCTGGAGGCGAACAGCACGCGACGGATGCCGTTCAGGCGCATCGCCTCGCAGACGTTGAGCGTGCCGATGAAATTGCTCTGGTGGGTCTTCACCGGGTTTTCCACCGAGGCCTGCACCGAGGCCACCGCAGCCAGGTGCACCACTGCCTGGCAACCATTGGCGGCACGGGCCACCAGGGCGGCGTCGGCGACATCGCCTTCGAGCAGCTCCAGGCGCGGATGGCCGAGCTGCAGGTTGCTGCGCTTGCCGGTCGACAGGTCGTCGAGGATACGCACCGCGTAGCCTTTCTCCAGCAACGCATCGCACAGGTGGGAGCCAATAAAGCCGGCACCGCCGGTGATCAGGATGGGGGCGTCAGCCATGTCGGTAGAATCGGTCCAGTAGGGGCGGCAAGCCGGCGCGCCAGGCGCGGGGCTTGATGCCGAAGGTGTGAAGGATCTTCTTGCAGGCCAGCACCGCGTGCTGCGGCTCCTCGCTGGCATCCGGGCGGGCGGCGTGGGCCTGGGCGGTCGGCGCCTGCACGGCCAGCTTGCGCCACTGGGTGGCCTCGGTGAGGATCGCCTGGCCCAGCACCAGCGGCGTGGTGGCCTCGTTGCCAGCATAGTGGTAGGTGCCCCACAGCGGCGCCTGGCAATCGAGCTGCTTGAGCACCGAGAGGATCACTCGCGCGGCATCATCCACCGGCGTCGGGTTGCCGCGCCGGTCATCGGCCAGCAGCAGTTCCTGGGGCTGTTCGGCGCGGGTCAGGAAGCGCCCGAGCGCGCCGTCGATGCTTTCGTCAAGCAGCCAACCGAAGCGCAGCAGCACATGCTGTGGACAGGTGGCGCGCACGCTCTGCTCGATGCGCCAGAGCGCCTGGCCGCGCAAGCCGAGCGGCACCGGCTCGTCCTTCTCGCTGTAGGCAGTGGCGCGCGAGCCGTCGAACACACGGTAGCTGGACGGTTGCACAAGGATCATCTCGTGGTGCTGGCACAGCTCGGCGAGTCGCTCCACCGCCCGCTCCTGCTGGGCCAGGCGTTGCTCGCTGACCGACTCGGCCTGGAACCAGTCGAAATAATAGGCCAGGTTGACCACGGCGTGCGGACGTTGCTCGTCGAGCAGCAGGGTCAGGCTGGCCGGATCCCAGCCGTTTTCCGGCGGGCGAGGCGCCAGGAAGGCGATGTCTTCCTCGGCCCCGAGACGAATCAGCGCTTGCCCGAGGGCATTGCCACCACCCAACAGCATCAGGCGCATACGCATAGAGTCAACAGGTCCGGTCTGGTCGATGGAGGAAAGGGTTCATTTTGCTGTTTCCGGCAGGGGAAGTCCAACCCAGGCAAGGCCTGGCGCGCGCCGCATACCGATTGGCACCGGTCGGGGCGGTATTCCGCCTTTGCCGACAGCTACTTATACTGCGCCAGGCCTGTTCAAGGAGATCAACATGGATGCCGAACTGAACACTGCACAACGCGCCAGCTGGCAATTCGACGAGCCCGCGCCCGGCCCGGAGCGGTTCATCGACGAAAATTTTGCCGACTATCGCCAGCAGGCGCGCCTGCTGCTGCCAGACGCCGAACGTGCCCCCACGGTCTTCGTGGTCGGCGGCGCACGCTCCGACTTCACCCGCCTCAACCCGTTGCTCTACCGTCTCCAGCAGCAGGGCATCGGCTCGCTGACCGGCAACCTCTCCGGCCATAGCCTGGCCAGCGAGCCCGGGGCGAAGGACGCCTCGCTGGCCAGCAACCTGCAGGAGGCCCTGCGCTTTCACCGGCATCTGGACGCGCGCAGCGACACCCTGGTCGGCCATAGTCTGGGCGCCGCCATCGCCCTGAAGCTGGCCGCCCAGCGCCCCAGCGTGCGCAAGCTGGTGCTGATCTGCCCGGCGGTCTACCCCGACGCGGCCCATGCCGCGCCCTTCGGGCCGGCCTTCAGCGAGGCCATCCGCAAACCTTTTGCCTTCCTTGACTGCGACAGCTATGCCTTTCTGCGCCAGTTCCAGGGCCGAGTGCTGCTGGTGATCGGCGAGTACGACGGGCTCAACTCCAGGGTCCACGGCCAGGGGCCCGGCACCTCGGCCGGTACCCGGCGGCTGGCGGGCGTCGAGCGCTACAGCCCGATTCCCGAGGAGGTCACCCACGCCTTGCTGCGCTCGGTGCCGGCGCCCCATGTGGAATGCCTGATGCTCACCGACTGCGACCATGGCATCGCCGCGCACCTGCGCGACCGGCCCGAGGTGGCGGACCAGGTGGCCGATGCGGTGGCGGCGTTCATTCTCGACTAGTCCTGCCCGCTTTTCATGGATCTGCACATGAATTACTGATTTAGCAGGGACCTGTGGGAGCGGCTTTAGCCGCGAACACCGGCGAAGCCGGTGCCATACACCGCGTCGCTTGCTTCGCGGCTAAAGCCGCTCCCACAGGATGCGCGCTGGCCGCGCAATCATGGCTCCCTGTGCGACATGGCTATTCGATCTCGAACAACCCGTTGCTGACCATCCCCGCGCTCAACCGGTCGCGGATGTCGTCGTCGATGCGCGGATCGTCCGGGCGGTACAGCTTGATCTGCCGGAAGGCGTTGATGCGGTTGATCTCCTCGCCCAGGTATTCCCACACCACCCGGGTGCACGCCGGATTGCGCCGGTCACCGCTGGAGACCCCGGTCTTGAGGCCGTTCAGGCGGCTGATACGGCTCTTGAAGCTGGGAATGAGGACGGTCTGGCTCATCTCGTTGAGGGTGAGCGACTCGTAGTCGATCAGGAACATCCGGTCCTGCAGCTGGAACGCCGCGCCGAGGTAGCGACAACGCACCTCGGCGTGCTGGTCCAGGCCGCTGCTGCGCTCCTGGCGTTCCTGGCGCTCGAACAGGAAACTGCCGCGCTCCTCCCACAGGTGCACCAGCGACACCAGGATCGAGCCCGGCACCGACATGCAGTTGGAGTATTCGAAGTAATAGCCGCAATAGCGCGACAGGTTGCCGGCTTCTTTATGCAGCGGCTTGAACAGTTCGCTGATCGGGTCGTCCTGGGAGCCGACCCGCTGATCCTGGTTGCGTGCGCCGATCAAGCGGGCGAACTGCTCGGGCGGCAGACCCAGCTCGTAATCCTCGACGCCGAAGAAGTCGCCGATGCGCTTGAGGTTGTAGGCCGTCGGGCGGCTCTGGCCGCTCAGGTACTTGTTGAACTGCGCGCGGTTGATCGACAGCTGCCGGCAAACCTCGGAGATAGAGCGGTAGTGACTGCAGGCCAATTTGAGGTTGATAGCGAAGTGATCGCCCATGATGCGCGGGTCCGGATGATGCGAGTGACGCCATTCTAGCATCAAGTCGCACCAAAATGGAGCAACCCGCGAAATTGTAACCACAGTTGTCATAGCCAACCATGCGCCCCCAATGAAAAGCGGTGCGCCTGCCGCCCGCTGGTCTTTCCACGCGAAGAATAAGAATCGAGGTCATTTTCCAATGCTCGAAGCACTCAACGATTTCCTTTCGGGGAAGCTTCTCATCGTGCTGATTGTCGGTCTCGGCAGCTACTTCACGATCCGCTCGCGGTTCGTCCAGTTCCGCCATTTCGGCCATATGTTCGGTGTCTTCAAGGAATCCCTTCGCGGCCAGGCAGGCCAACTGAGCTCGTTCCAGGCCCTGATGCTGAGCCTGGCCGGTCGCGTCGGCGCGGGTAACATCGCTGGTGTCGGTATCGCCGTGACCCTCGGCGGCCCAGGCGCCGTGTTCTGGATGTGGGTCACCGCGCTGGTGGGCATGTCCAGCAGCTTCTTCGAATGCACCCTGGCCCAGGTCTACAAGCGCGCCGACGGCGACGGCCTGTACCGCGGCGGCCCGGCGTACTACATCCAGCACGGCCTGAAGCTGAAAAGCATGGCGATCGTGTTCTCGATCCTGCTGCTGGTCACCTACGGCTTCGCCTTCATCGGCCTGCAGTCGTACACCGTGACGCACTCGCTGCAGAACGCCTTTGCCTTCGATCCGAAGCACACCGGTATCGTCCTGGCAGCCCTGCTGGCCCTGACCTTCATCGGCGGTATCAAGCGCATCGCCGCGGTGTCCGATCTGCTGGTACCGGTCAAGACCCTGGCCTACATCGGCGTGACCCTGTACGTGATCGGCACCCAGATCGAACACGTCCCGGCCATGCTGGAAACCATCTTCAAGAGCGCCTTCGGCCTCGACCCTGCGTTCGCTGGCCTGCTGGGCAGCGCCATCGTCATGGGCGTGAAGCGTGGCGTGTTCGCCAACGAAGCAGGCCTGGGCAGCGCGCCGAACGTCGCCGCCGTGGCCGCCGTGAAACACCCTGGCGCCCAGGGCGTGGTCCAGGCGTTCAGCGTGTTCCTCGACACCTTCGTGATCTGCACCTGCACCGCGCTGCTGATCCTGCTGTCGGGCTTCTACACCCCGGGCTTCGAAGGTGACGGCATCGTCCTGACCCAGAACTCGCTGGCCGCCGTGGTCGGTGACTGGGGCCGCGTGTTCGTCAGCGTCGCGCTGTCGCTGTTCGTCTTCACCTGCATTCTCTACAACTACTACCTGGGCGAGAACAGCCTGCAGTTCCTCAGCCGCAACCGCGCCGTGCTGATGACCTTCCGCGGCCTGGTGCTGGCGCTGGTGGTGTGGGGTTCGACGCAGGACCTGTCGACCGTGTTCGCCTTCGCCGACATCACCATGACCTGCCTGGCGTTCGTCAACCTGATCGCCCTGGCCATGCTGTTCAAGGTCGGCCTGCGCGTCATGCGCGACTACGACGCACAGCGCAAGGCCGGCATCAAGCAGCCGGTGTTCGACTCCAGCAAGTTCACCGACCTGGACCTGGACCGTGCCGCCTGGCCGGCCAATCCGCAGGCTGAAACAGCCACTGACAAAGCCGCCGTTCAGGCGCACGCTCAGCGCTGATATTCTCCCCTGCCCCAGCCGCCCCGTCCGTGGGCGGCTGCCCTTTCTTTCGCTACATCGCTACGGAAAATTCCCATGCGTGCAGTCAAGAATCTTCTCGTCCTCTATACCGGTGGCACCATCGGCATGTTGCAGACCGCCGAAGGCCTCGCGCCGGCCGGTGGCTTTGAAACGCGCATGCGCGAACATTTCGCCGCCTGCGGCGATGCGCCGAAGGTGCACTGGTCGCTGCGTGAGCTGAACCCGCTGATCGACAGCGCCAACATGCAACAGGCCAACTGGCTGGCGATGCGCGACGCCATCGTCGAGGCGGTCGAGCGTGACGGCCACGATGGCGTGCTGGTGCTGCATGGCACCGATACTTTGGCCTACAGCGCCGCGGCCCTGTCGTTCCTGCTGCTGGGTTTGCCGGCGCCGGTGCTGTTGACCGGTTCCATGCTGCCGGCCGGCGCGCCGGACAGCGATGCCTGGGCCAACCTTGTCGGAGCCCTGAACCTGTTCGAAAACGGCCTGGAGGACGGCGTGCAGCTGTACTTCCACGGTCAGTTGCTGCACGGCTGCCGCGCTTCGAAGCTGCGCAGCGAGGCGTTCGACGCCTTCACCGTGCTGCCCCGCCACCGTGACGGCGAGCGCGCTCCAGAACTGCCGGCCCGCCTGGACTATCGCCAGCCGCGCCAGACGGTCAAGCTGGCGGTCATGCCGGTGTTCCCGGGCCTGGCTGCCGAGCACCTGCGTGGTTTGTTCGACAGCGGTATCCAGGGGCTGGTGCTGGAGTGCTATGGCAGTGGTACCGGGCCGTCCGACGACCAGGCGCTGCTCGATGTCCTGCATGACGCCCGTCAGGGCGGGGTGATGATTGTCGCCATCAGCCAGTGTCCGGAAGGTTCGGTGGTGTTCGACACCTATGCCGCCGGCAGCCGCCTGCGTGACACCGGGCTGGTCAGCGGCGGTGGCATGACCCGCGAAGCCGCACTGGGCAAGCTGTTTGCGCTGTTGGGCGCGGGGCTGGATGTGCAGGCGGCGGAGCATTGGTTCGCGCTGGATCTTTGTGGTGAGCGCGCTTAAGCGTATTGATCTTCCGAGCGACATACGGGCTGGCTTCGGCTTCGGCTTCGGCTTCGGCTTCGGCGATCAAGAGATTACCCCCATAGCCTGCTAGCGACAGCTGCGTCAGCCCAGGCGCCGCTCGTACCTTCGCGACTTCAGGAGGCCGAACGCAGGCCTTGCGGAGGGAGGTGACGGGCATGGATGCCCGTCAAGCGCTGGGGCCCAGGATGGGCCCTGCAGCGCGGTCCTCCCGGGAGCAAGGCCGGAGTGAGGGGACCCGGAGCGAAGCGTAGGGCCGGATGAATGGAGCGAGGATTTTTTGGTTCCTTTTTGATCCTTCAAAAAGGAACTCGCCGTAAGGGCGAAAAGGTGACTATGCGTCGACATCGCAAATGAATGCACCTACAACTATTAATACCAGCACTGACCAACTTTGACTTTGACTTTGACTTTTAAATAGTCTGTTTTGAAAGTTATATGCGCATTCATTTGCGATGGTGACGCAAAGTCACCTTTCCGCCCTTACGGCGGGTAACTTTTTGAAGGATCAAAAAGTCACCAAAAAATCCTCGCTCCATTCATCCGGCCCCTACGCTTCGCTCCGGGGTTCCCTCGCTCCGTTCTTGCTCCCGGGAGGACCGCGCTGAACGCCCCATCCTGGGGCGCAGCGCTTGACGGGCATCCATGCCCGTCACCTCCCTCCGCAAGAACTCCGCTCGGCCTCCTGAAGTCGCAATTGGCGTCGCCTGAACTACCGCGCACTTAGAAGCAAGATCAAGATCAAGAGATACGAATTGATTTCAAAGTCGACAGATATACTAGGTGCTTCAGATGGGACAAGAAAGATATCCCACTACATGCAAGTTATCGTAGCCAACCAGATCTAAACAAAAAATTGGCGGAAGGCAGCGGGAGTCGAACCTGCCCGGGAACGGCTGCCGTCCCCAACCGGGTTTGAAGCCCGGCCGCGCCACCGGGCGCGATTGCCTTCCTTGAAATCAGGGCCCGCGTTGCAACTGGGCCAGGGCGCTGTCGACGCGGATATGCCGCTGGTCGCCGACCCGCCGGGTCAGGCCAACGCGGTCGAAGTACTCGAGTATCTGCACACTGCGCTTGCGACCGATGCCCAACATATCGCGAAACGCCGCAACCTGCACTATCGGCGATGCCTCGGCCTGCTGCAACAACAGCTCTGCCATGCGCCTTAGCGTCACCTCCGGGTAGAACAGGTCACGCACCACCTGGTGCAACAGGCCCAGGCGGGCGAGCTTGCGCAGCAGCAGGCGCACCTCGGCCTCCTCGCAGCGCTCCTCGGCAGCCAGCGTACGCACCCAGGGCGGATCGAACTCACCCGCCAGCAAGCGCGGCAGCAAGCGCTCCCACAGTGCAGTATCGGCTTCGCTCAACTGAACCTTGTGCCCAGGCAGATGCAGCCACGGACCACTGCTGCTGATCCCCCCTTCGCCCAGCAGCTCATCCAGCAGGCTGACAAACGCCGGACGCTCCAGCGGCATCGCGGTAAAGCGGCGCAGGCGGTCGCGGTCCGGGCCAAGCTGGTCGGGCTCCTGTTCATGGAACTGCGCCAGCCGCGCCAGCACCTGCTGCTTGAGTGAATGCCACTGCTGGCGTGAGAACAGCAACTGGCCCTGGCGGGTGGCGATAACCTGCACATCCTCCGGCAACTGCCAGGTCTCGCGCAGACGGTTGAACTGGCGCTCGAGGCGCTGCGGATCGAGCCCGCCGGGTGCAGTTTCGAGCAACGCCGGCAGGGCCTGCTCCAGTTCAGTGACATCACGCAGTACCTGCAGCTGGCGCAGGCGTACCTCGCTGCGTCGCTGTCGGCTCGGCGCAAAGGGATCGAGCACGCGGCCACCGCCGAGGGTGCGCTGGGCGCGCTGGTCGCGCAGCACCAGCCGATCGCCATGCACCGCCTGCAACGGCGCGTTGAGCAGCAACTGGGCGAACATGCGCTGGCCGGCGCCGAGCCGTTCACCCTCCAACAACGCAACACGGGCCGTGACATCCTGGGTCCCCAGGTGCACATGCACCGCGCTGAAATGCTCGAACGTCCGGGTCTCGCCCGGCAGCAAGGTGAAATCGATATCGACCCGCACGCTCGGTGCATGCAGCCACTGCGGCACCAGCCAGTCGCCCCGGTGCACCTGCTCTGCCGCCAGCCGTTCAGCGCTGATGTTCAACGCGACCCGCTGCCCGGCCTCGGCCACCAGCGCCGCCTGGTTCTGCGCATGCAGGCCACGCACCCGCACCGGCTTGCCGGCCTTGCCCAGCAACAGCGTGTCACCGGCGCTGACCTGCCCGGCCAGGGCCGTCCCGGTGACCACCACGCCCGCCCCGGACACCGCGAAGGCGCGGTCCACGGCCAGGCGGAATCCGCCCCGCACACTGCGTCGACGCACCTGGGCCTCGGCGGCCAGCAACGCTTCGCGCAAGGCGTCGATACCCTCGCCACTCAGGCTCGACACCGGGAACTGCGGTACCCCGGCGTATGGCCCGGGCGCCAGCAGCGTGATGACTTGCGCCTGGACTTCGGCCAAGCGTTGCGGCTCGACCCGGTCGCACTTGCTGATGACTACCAGCGCCTGGGGAATGCCCAGCAACTCGATGATCGACAAGTGCTCGCGGGTCTGCGGCATCACCCCGTCGTCGGCGGCGACCACCAGCAGCACCAGATCAATGCCATGGGCGCCGGCGAGCATGTTGTGGATAAAACGCTCATGGCCGGGCACATCGATGAAACCCGTCAGCGGAGCACCTTCGGCCAGCGCGGCATAGCGGTAGCCGAGGTCGATGGTCATGCCCCGGGCGCGCTCCTCCTGGCGCGTGTCGCCGGCCTGGCCGGTCAGGGCCTGGAGCAGCGCGGTCTTGCCGTGGTCGATGTGGCCGGCGGTACCGACGATCACTGCACTGGCCCCAGTTGCAACCTCGGCAGCTGCGCCAGCCACTGGGCCTCGTCGTCCAGCTGGCGCAGGTCGAGCCACAGGGCATCGTCGTCGATGCGGCCCAGTACCGGCACCGGCAGGTCACGCAGCGCCCGCTCCAGTACATGCAGGCTGCGCCCACGCAGTTTCTTCGACACCTGCGGACGCAGGCACAAGGCCGCGCTGGGCAGGCGCGCCACAGGTTGGCTGCCGCTGCCGATCATGCCCAGGGCTGGTTCGACGCTGACTGCCCATTGCGCCCCCAGCCGCGCGGCCAGTTCAGGCGCCAGGCGCTCGGCCTGGGCGGCAATTTCGGGCTGGGGCCGGGTGAGCAGGCGCAGGCTCGGCAGGCGCTCGGCCAGGCGGTCCGGATTGCGGTACAGCGCCAGCACCGCTTCGAGCGCCGCGAGGGTGATCTTGTCCACCCGCAGGGCACGCTTGAGCGGGTTCTTCTTGATCTTCGCGATCAGCTCCTTGCGCCCGACGATGATCCCCGCCTGCGGCCCGCCGAGCAGCTTGTCGCCACTGAAAGTGACGATGTCGGCCCCATCGGTCAGGGCCTGACGCACGGTCGGCTCGGCCGGCAGGCCCCAGCGGGTCAGGTCGAGCAGGCTGCCGCTGCCCAGGTCTTCGAGCAGCGGCAGCTCATGTGCATGGGCAATGCGCGCCAGTTCCGCAGTGGGCACCTGGGTAGTGAAACCCTGGATGCTGTAGTTGCTGCAGTGCACACGCATCAGCAGCCCCGTGCGCGGGTTGATCGCGCCTTCGTAGTCGCGGGCGTGGGTGCGGTTGGTGGTGCCGATCTCATGCAGCTTCACGCCGGCGCGGGCCATGATGTCGGGGATGCGGAAGGCGCCGCCGATCTCGATCAGTTCGCCACGGGAGATGATGCCTTCCTTGCGTGCGCCCAGGCTGTTGAGCGCCAGCAGCACGGCGGCGGCGTTGTTGTTGACCACCGTGACGGCCTCGGCGCCGGTCAGTTCACGGAGCAGGCCTTCGATCAGGTCGTCGCGGTCGCCGCGCTTGCCGGTGTTGAGGTCGAACTCCAGGTTCAGCGGGTAGCGGGCGGCGGTCTGCATGGCGTCGACCGCTTCCTCGGGCAGCAAGGCCCGGCCGAGGTTGGTGTGCAGCACCGTGCCGGTGAGGTTGAACACCCGACGTACCTGGCTGCGTTGCTGGATGGCCAGGCGTTCGCCGGCTCGGCCCAGGAGAACTTCGGCGGTCAGTTCGGCGGCACTCAGTTGGCCGAGGCGAGCAGGCTCGCGCAGGTCGTCGAGCAATTGGCGCAGGGCGGCCAGCGTGGCGTCACGACCGTGGCGGTCGATCAGTGGGGCGCAGGCTGGGTGGCGCAGCAGGGTGTCGATGGAGGGCAGGCGTGGGGTGTCGCTGGCGAGGGTTGAAGACATTCGGTACTACCTTTGACTGATCCGTTGTCTGTTCCGGCCCTTTCGCGGGGCAAGCCCGCTCCTACAGGAAGCGCGTTGGCGTCGAAACCAGCGCTGTACCTGTAGGAGCGGGCTTGTCCCGCGAAGAAGGCAACTCGGTGTAGCAGTGTAGACAATTACCCCCTAGCCCGGTGCCAACAGCAGATTCGGCGCCAGCCGATGGAAGCCCTCCTCATCCAGGCGCATGTCCAGCGCCAGGCTCGCCAGGTCGTCGGCCAACGGCTCGGCCGCAGCGTCGTTCTCCAGGTAGCACTGCTTGAGGTAGTTCTGGCACCCCGGGCAGCACTCGGCACGCAGCGGCGCCTTGCCTGGCGCGTGGCGGTCATCCTCGAGGTTGCTGTAGCGCAGGTCCTTGCTCGACTCGCAGTACACGCACTTGACCCGCACCACATGCCATTCGCAGGCACACAGCGAGCAGGCCAGGTAGCGCAGGCCATTGTGCTTGCCACGATTGCGCACCACCCCGGCCATCGCCGGCGAGCCGCAGGCCGGGCACTGGGCCAGGCTGCCGGCGGGTTTGAGCTCAGGCGCAGGCAAAGCCAGCAGCCAGCTGGACCACGCCGCCTGCAACGCGGCGCCGATAAAGGGCACCAGCGCGGCCGGCACTGCGTCGTACTGGCCGCCGAGCAGGGCAATGCCCCAGCCTTTGCGTTGCGTCTCATCGCTGCCACGCAACGTCCCCAGCGCGTCCGCCAGCGGCCCATCAGGCTCCGCCGCAAAATGCTCGAGCAACGCCTGCAACCAGACCAGCCACGGCCCTTCACGCACCAGGCTGTCGGCCGCCAGCGGCGGCAGGCCATGACTTATGCACAGGCGCCGGCGCTCCTCGGCCACGGGCAGGCCGGCCGGTGGGTTATCCACAAGCTGCTGCTGAATCCGGCACAGCCGTGCCATCAACCGCAGGTAATCGCCCAGGGCATTGCCCTCGGCCAGTTGCTCCAGCCGGGCGGCGCGCACCTCGAAAAGGTGCGCGGCGGGCAGGTGCAGAAACGGTGGCATTACCGCCGACGCTTCGATCTGCCCAGGTTCGAGAATCGTGCTCAAACGGTCATCCTTCTTTTCCACCGTGGTTGTGCGGCGTCTTGTCGCCGGTCACGTCCCGGTACCAGAGTTCATGGTGCTTGCGTGCCCAGGCGCGGCTGACCCAGCCATGCAGCATGGCGCCGATCGAGCCCTTGATCCAGATCCCGGCATAGATGTGCACGATGATGCTGAGGATCAGCACGAACGCCGCCAGGGCATGCAGCAGCGCCGACAGGCGAATGACGTCGATACCGAACCAATGGCTGAAGTACGCGCGCCAGATCACCACGCCGCTGACCAGCAGCACCAGCATGCAGGCCAGCAAGGTCCAGAACAGCAGCTTCTGCCCGGCGTTGTACTTGCCGATCGGCGGCACGCCCTCTTCCTTGTTGAGCATCACCCGGTCGATGCGGCGCAGCCACAGGCGGTCGTTGGCGGTAATGAAGTTGGCGCGCCAGAAGCGCAGCACCAGCCCGAGGAAGAACACGAACATGGCCACGCCGATGAACGGGTGGAGGATCCGCGTCCACGGCCCGCCGCCGAACAGGTGGCTGAGCCAGAACAGCGCCGGGTGGAACAGCGCCAGCCCCGAGAGGCCGGCCAGCACGAACAGGATCGCCACGACCCAGTGGTTGCTCCGCTCGTTGGCGTTGTAGCGCAGGATAGGCTTGTTGTCGTTCATGGCCGCTGCTCCCCCTGCCCGCCCGGGCGGTTCGGATCATAGACATGCACCGCCGGGTCCACCGGGTGGACCGTGTTATCCACAGGCGCCGGGTGTTCGTCCTCCTCGACCCGCTGCGGGCCCACGCGTACATAGTGGAAGAACCCGGCCAGCACCGCCGCGCCCATGGCCAGCAGCGCCAGCGGCTTGCTGAAGCCCTTCCACAGCCCCACCAGCGGGCTGATCACCGGTTGGTCCGGCAGGCCGGCGTAGATCCGTGGCGTGTCGGCGTGGTGCAGCACGTACATCACATGGGTGCCGCCGACGCCATCCGGATCGTACAGCCCGGCGTTCTCGTATCCCCGCGACTTCAGGTCGACGATGCGCTCGTCGGCATGCACCTTCATCTCCTCCTTGCTGCCGAAGACGATCGCCCCGGTCGGGCAGGTCTTCACGCAGGCCGGCTCCAGGCCCACGCTCACGCGGTCGGAACACAGGGTGCACTTGTACGCCTTGTGATCCTTCTGCGAGATGCGCGGGATGTTGAACGGGCAGCCGGTGATGCAGTAGCCGCAACCGATGCAGTGGTCCTGGTTGAAGTCGACGATACCGTTGGCGTGCTTGATGATCGCCCCCGGGCTCGGGCAGGCCTTCAGGCAACCTGGCTCGGCACAGTGCATGCAGCCGTCCTTGCGGATCAGCCACTCCAGGTTGCCGTCGTCGCGCTCGTGCTCGGTGAAGCGCATCAGGGTCCACGTCTCGGCGCTGAGGTCCTGGGGGTTGTCGTAGGTGCCGTGGTTGTGGCCGACCTCGTCACGCAGTTCGTTCCATTCCGAGCACGCCACCTGGCAGGCCTTGCAGCCGATGCACTTGGTGGTGTCGATCAGCTTGGCGACTTCCTGCTGCTGGCGTACCGAGGGCGGTACGGTGGTGGTGGCCGAGCGGGCGATGATGTCTTGGCTGGCCATCAGAGTTTCTCCACTTTGACGAGGAACGACTTGGACTCCGGTGTCTGCGTGTTGCCGTCACCGAGGAACGGCACCAGGGTGTTGGTCAGGTAGCCATGCCGGGTGGCACCGGTGAAGCCCCAGTGCAACGGGATGCCGATCTGGTGCACGGTCTGGTTGTTGACCTGCAGCGGACGGATCCGCTTGGTCACCACCGCCACCGCATCGATATGTCCGCGCTTGCTCGATACCCGCACCCGGTCGCCAGCCTTGATGCCCTTCTCGTTCGCCAGCACCTCGCCGATCTCGACGAACTGCTCGGGCTGGGCGATGGCGTTGAGCCGGCAATGCTTGCTCCAGAAGTGGAAGTGCTCGGTCAGCCGGTAGGTGGTCGCCGCATGGGGGAACTCGTCGTGGGTGCCGAGGGTGTCCCACACCGAATCGAAGATCCGCCCGGCCGGGTTGCTGGTGGCCTTCTTGTTCTGCGGATGCAGCGGGTTGATGCCGATCGGCGTCTCGAACGGCTCGTAGTGCTCGGGGAACGGCCCCTCGGCCATCTTGTCGATGGCGAAGAACCGCGCCACGCCCTCGGGGTTCATGATGAACGGGTTCATCCCCGCTTCCGGTGGCGAGTCGACCTTGAAGTCCGGCACGTCGGTGCCGGTCCAGGCCTTGCCGTTCCACCACACCAGGCGCTTCTTCTCCGGGTCCCACGGCTTGCCTTGCGGGTCGCTGGAGGCACGGTTGTAGAGGATGCGCCGGTTGGCCGGCCAGGCCCAGGCCCAGTTCTGCACCTGGTGCATGCCGTACGGGTCGCTGTTGTCGCGCCGGGCCATCTGGTTGCCCTGCTCGGTCCAGCTGCCGGCGAAGATCCAGCAGCCGGACGCGGTGCTGCCGTCGTCCTTCATCTGGGCGAAGCCGGCCAGCTGCTGGCCGGCCTTGAGCGTGGCACCGGTGGCGTCGGTGAGGTCGCTGACCGCCCAGCCGTTCATCTCCTTGGCCAACTCCTCGGGCGAAGGCTCTTCAGGCACCTTGTACGGCCAACTGATGTTGAGCATCGGGTCGGGGTAGGCGCCGCCTTCGGCCTGATAGCGCTTGCGCAGGCGCAGGAACAGCTCGCTCATGATGCGCACGTCGGTACGGGTCTCGCCCGGACCGTCGGCGCCTTTCCAGTGCCACTGCAGCCAGCGGCTGCTGTTGACCAGCGAGCCGTCCTCCTCGGCGAAGCAGGTGGTGGGCAGGCGGATCACCTCGGTCTGGATGTTGGCGGTGTCGACGTCGTTGAACGGGCCGGCGTTGCGCCAGAACTCCGAGGTCTCGGTGGCCAGCGGGTCCATGATCACCAGCCACTTGAGCTTGGCCAGGGCCGCGGTGACGCGGTTCTTGTCCGGCAGCGCGGCGATCGGGTTGAAGCCCTGGCACATGTAGCCGTTGACCTTGCCCTGGCCCATCATCTCGAACATGCGCAGCACGTCGTAGGCCGGCACGTCGAGCTTGGGCAGCCAGTCGTAGCCCCAGTTGTTGGCGGCGGTGGCGTTAGCGCCGTACCAGGCCTTCATCAGGCTGACGTGGAACTTGCCGTAGTTCTGCCAGTACGACAGCTGCCCCGGGCGCAGCGGTTTGGAGGCGCGCTTGTCGATGTAGGCGGTGTAGTCCTGCTCGGCATCACCGGCCAGGGTCAGGTAACCCGGCAGCGAGTTCGACAGCAGCCCCAGGTCAGTCAGGCCCTGGATGTTGGAGTGACCGCGCAGGGCGTTGACCCCGCCACCCGGCATGCCGACGTTGCCCAGCAGCAACTGCACCATGGCCGCGCTGCGGATGATCTGCGCGCCGATGGAGTGCTGGGTCCAGCCCAAGGCGTAGAGAATCGTCATGGTCTTGCCCGGCACCGAGCAGGTGGCGATCTCTTCCCAGATCTTCATCATCTGGTCCTGGGGCATGCCGCAGGTCATGCTCGCCAGCTCCGGCGTGTAGCGGCTGTAGTGCTGCTTCATCAGCTGGTAGACGCAACGCGGGTGCTGCAGGGTCGGATCGACCTTGGCGAAACCGTCCTCGCCCAGCTCGTAGCCCCAGCCGGACTTGTCGGCGTACACGCGCTTGGCCGCGTCGTAGCCGCTGAACAGCCCGTCCTCGAAGCCATAGTTCTCTTTGACGATGAACGACACGTCGGTGTAGTTGCGCACGTACTCGTGCTGGATCTTGTCGTTGCTCAGCAGGTAGTTGATCAGCCCGCCCATGAAGGCGATGTCGCTGCCGGTACGGATCGGCGCGTAATAATCGGCCACCGAGGCGGTACGGGTGAACCGCGGGTCGACCACGATCAGCCGCGCCTTGTTGTGCGCCTTGGCTTCGGTCACCCACTTGAAGCCGCACGGGTGCGCTTCAGCGGCGTTGCCGCCCATCACCAGGACCAGGTTTGCGTTGGCGATATCAGACCAGTGATTGGTCATCGCGCCACGGCCATACGTCGGGGCAAGACTTGCCACCGTCGGGCCGTGTCAGACACGCGCCTGGTTATCGAACCCCAGCATGCCCAGCGAACGGATCACCTTGTGCGTCATGTAACCCGCTTCGCTGGAAGCGGCGGACGCGGCGAGAAAGCCCGTGGTGAGCCAGCGGTTGACCGTCTGGCCCTGGGCATTCTTCTCGATGAAGTTGGCGTCGCGGTCCTGTTTCATCAGGTCGGCGACACGATCGAGGGCTTCGTCCCAGTCGATGCGGGTCCACTCGCTGCTGCCCGGCTTGCGCACCTCGGGGTACTTGAGGCGGCTGGGGCTGTGGATAAAGTCCAGCAGGCCAGCGCCTTTCGGGCACAGGGTGCCGCGGTTGACCGGATGGTCCGCGTCGCCCTCGATGTGGATGATGTTCTGTTTGACGTTCTTGCCCGCGTCACCCTGGCTGTACATGATCAGGCCGCAGCCGACCGAGCAGTAAGGACAGGTGTTACGGGTTTCTTTGGTATGCGCCAGCTTGAAGTGGCGCACCTGCTCGGCGAACGCGGGTGTCGGGGCCATGCCCAACGCCGCGAGGCTCGAGCCTCCAAGGCCGACGGCGGCGACCTTGAAGAATTGCCGACGGTTGAGATCCATCGTGCACTCCTGATCAGGTTCTCGGGCGCACGGGACTTGGCCGGCGCCTCAGGGACTTCACGGTGGCGGTGGACAGAGACCGCCAACGGTTAAGCCTAGTCAAGAATCTGCAAAGTGCGATGATCTGGATCAGGCGCGAGGCAAATCGCCTTCTCCCCCATACAAATCCTACATTGCTACCGGAAATGGACTACGCCACGACACATTCTGTGCCTGTTAGGTTGATGGATCACACATGGAGGAGGACCGCAGGCATGAACATCAAGCACCTCTTGACCACACTTTTGATCGGCATCCCAGTACTCACTCAACCCAGCATGGCGGCAACAGGAGGCGATGATCACGCCCCTCCCGCCGCGTTGCAGATCACCGCCGAGCGAGCACGGGCCATGGCCGATGCCGCCGAGCGTGCCGCCCGCGCCCAAAGCGTCGCCATCGTCATCAGCATCGTCGACAACCACGGCAACCTGAAGTACTTCCAGCGCATGGATGGCACCAGCAGCGGCAGCATCCAGGTTGCGCAGCTCAAGGCCGAGACATCCGCCCGCTTCCCGCTGTCGTCCCGCTCGCTTGGCGAGCGCAGCGCCGCGTTGCCAGCCAATCCGTACGCCTCGCTGCCCGGATTCACCCTGCTGGAAGGCGGACTGCCGATCATGGATGTCAACGGCAGGCATATCGGTGGAATCGGTATCAGCGGAGCGACGCCGGAACTGGACGCCCAATTTGCAAGGACGGCACTCGAAGAGGGCTGATCCTGGCAGGCGCCTGCCTGGTTGCCCAGACAAAAAGAAACCCGCTTCAGGCATGAAGCGGGTTTCTTGTTACAACTTCGTTCCACAAGGGCGCCATGGGTGCCCCAGGAATGGATCAGAACGGAATATCGTCGTCGAAGCTGTCGAAGTCAGCAGCTGGCTGGGGGGCCGGCTGTTGCGGCGCCGGGCGCTGTGGCGCCTGCTGCGGACGCGGGGCCTGCTGACGAGGAGCCTGGTTGTACTGTTGCTGCTGGCCACCCTGGTTGTAGTTGTTACCACCACCCTGGTTGTATTGGTCGCCACCACCCTGCTGACCCTGCGGACGCCCGCCGAGCAGCTGCATGGTGCCGTTGATGTCGACGATGATCTCGGTGGTGTAGCGCTTGATACCGTCCTTTTCCCACTCGCGGGTCTGCAGCTTGCCCTCGATGTAGCACTGCGAACCCTTGCGCAGGTACTCGCCGGCAATCTCGGCGACCTTGCCGAACAGCGACACACGGTGCCACTCGGTACGCTCGACCTTCTGGCCCGACTGCTTGTCGGTCCACTGCTCGCTGGTGGCCAGGCTCAGGTTGGTCACGGCGTTACCGTTGGGCAGGTAGCGGACTTCGGGATCCTGACCGCAGGTACCGACCAGAATGACTTTGTTAACCCCACGGGCCATAACGTTCTCCTAGGCTTCGCACGCCGCAGAGGCTGGGTTCACCAGACGCTCGAGGGTCGCACGGTCCAAAATTTTCGTATCCAGTTTGATATAGATGGCGGCTTCTTCTGCCACCACCACGGCGTCGGTCACACCCGGCACGGCCATCAGGCGCTCGGTCAGCCCGGCTTCCCGGACCGCTTCAGGCGTCAGCGGCATGCGCAGGCTGGTCACGTACGGCGGCTCATTCATGCGCAACGCAGTGAGCAACCACAGGACGCACAACACCGCGCATCCCAGGAACACCATGCTCAAGCCACCGTGCTGGAACAACCAGCCACCGAGGATGCCTCCCAGCGCGGCGCCGAGGAACTGGCTGGTGGAGTACACCCCCATCGCCGTCCCCTTGCCACCGGCAGGTGACACCTTGCTGACCAGCGAAGGCAAGGATGCCTCCAGCAGGTTGAATGCAGTAAAGAATACCACGGTGCCGATCACCAGTCCGCGCAAGTTGTCAGCCCACTGCCAGAAGAACACCTCCACCAGCAGCAGGACACTGACCGCGCCGAGCAACACGCGTTTCATCTTGCGCTTCTTTTCCCCGTAGATGATGAAGGGGATCATTGCAAAAAATGAAACCAGCAACGCGGTCAGGTACACCCACCAGTGCTCCTCCTTGGGCAGCCCGCCGCGCTCGACGAAGGCCAGGGGCAGCGCCACGAAGCTGGCCATCAGGATCGCGTGCAGCACGAAGATGCTGATGTCCAGGCGCAGAAGGTCCGGATTGCGCAGGGTCGGACCTAGAGCCTGACGGGCGACACCGGACTCGCGATGGGTCAACACATTGTGCGAATTGGGCACGACGAAGGCGATCAGGCCGATGCCGACCAGGGCAAGTCCTGCGGTGGCAAGGAACAATCCTGACAAGCCAAAGGCGCGGGTCAACAGCGGGCCGACCACCATCGCCACGGCGAACGACAGGCCGATGCTCATGCCGATCATGGCCATGGCCTTGGTCCGGTGCTGCTCGCGGGTCAGGTCGGAGAGCAACGCCATCACCGCCGCGGAAATGGCCCCCGCGCCCTGCAGGATGCGCCCGGCGATCACACCCCAGATGGAATCGGCCTGGGCCGCCAGCACGCTGCCCAGGGCGAAGATGATCAACCCCACGTAGATCACCGGACGGCGGCCGATGCGGTCGGAAATCACCCCGAACGGAATCTGCAGCACGGCCTGGGTCAGGCCGTAGGCACCGATGGCCAGGCCGATCAGCGCAGGCGTGGCACCGGCCAGGTCCATGCCGTAGGTGGCCAGCACCGGCAGTACCATGAACATGCCCAGCATACGAAAGGCGAAGACCAGGGCCAGGCCGCTGGCGGCGCGGGTTTCGCTGCCACTCATGCGCTCGTTGTGGGTGTCGTGCATGGATTAACCTCGTGTGAACCGGCGGCGATTCTATCAGTCCGACGCCTTGGCGGCATATACGCGACGCTTTGCCGCGTAATGGCAGCGCGCCGTATACTCCTTTGTTTATGCCCGCCGAGCGAGGCCGTAGTGGACAAGATCCTGATCCGTGGGGCGCGTACCCACAACCTGAAGAACATCGACCTGACCCTGCCTCGGGACAAACTGATCGTGATCACCGGCCTGTCCGGATCCGGCAAGTCCTCGCTGGCGTTCGACACGCTGTACGCCGAAGGCCAGCGCCGTTACGTCGAATCGCTGTCGGCCTATGCCCGGCAGTTCCTGTCGATGATGGAAAAGCCCGACGTCGACACCATCGAAGGCCTGTCGCCGGCGATCTCCATCGAGCAGAAGTCGACCTCGCACAACCCGCGCTCGACCGTTGGCACCATCACCGAGATCTACGACTACCTGCGCCTGCTCTATGCCCGCGTCGGTACTCCACGCTGCCCGGACCACGATATCCCGCTGGAAGCGCAAACGATCAGCCAGATGGTCGACCTGGTGCTGGAAAAGCCCGAAGGCAGCAAGCTGATGCTGCTGGCTCCGGTGATCCGCGAGCGCAAGGGCGAGCACCTGGCGGTGTTCGACGAACTGCGCGCCCAGGGCTTCGTCCGCGCCCGGGTCAACGGCAAGCTCTACGAGCTCGACGAACTGCCCAAGCTGGATAAACAGAAGAAGCACAGCATCGATGTGGTGGTCGACCGCTTCAAGGTCCGCGCCGACCTGCAGCAGCGCCTGGCCGAATCGTTCGAGACCGCGCTCAAGCTGGCCGACGGCATCGCCCTGGTCGCGCCGATGGACGACGAGGACGGCGAGGACGTGATCTTCTCGGCGCGCTTCGCCTGCCCGGTGTGCGGCCATGCGATCAGCGAGCTGGAGCCCAAGCTGTTCTCCTTCAACAACCCGGCCGGCGCCTGCCCGACCTGTGACGGTCTGGGGGTGAAGCAGTTCTTCGACACCAAGCGCCTGGTCAACGCCGAGCTGACCCTGGCCGAAGGCGCGATACGTGGCTGGGACCGGCGCAACGTCTATTACTTCCAGATGCTCGGCTCACTCGCCGCGCACTACGGCTTCAGTCTCGAGGAACCGTTCGGCGAGCTGTCGGCCGAGCACCAGAAGGTCATCCTGCAGGGCAGCGGCAAGCAGAGCGTCGATTTCAAGTACCTCAACGACCGTGGCGACATCGTCAAGCGCTCGCACCCCTTCGAAGGCATCGTGCCCAACCTCGAGCGCCGCTACCGCGAGACCGAATCGGCCACCGTGCGCGAAGAGCTGGCCAAGTTCCTCGGCACCCAGCCCTGCCCCGACTGCCGCGGCACCCGCCTGCGCCGTGAGGCGCGGCATGTGTGGGTGGGCGAGAAGACCCTGCCGGCGGTGACCAACCTGCCGATCGGTGAAGCCAGCAACTATTTCAGCGACCTAACCCTGACCGGCCGCCGTGGCGAGATCGCGGCGAAGATCCTCAAGGAGATCTGCGAGCGCCTGCAGTTCCTGGTCAACGTCGGCCTCGATTACCTGACGCTGGACCGCAGCGCCGATACCCTGTCCGGCGGCGAGGCCCAGCGTATCCGCCTGGCCAGCCAGATCGGCGCCGGCCTGGTGGGAGTGATGTACATCCTCGATGAACCGTCCATCGGTCTTCATCAGCGGGACAACGACCGCCTGCTGGCCACCCTCAACCACCTGCGCGACCTGGGCAACACAGTGATCGTGGTCGAGCACGACGAGGACGCCATCCGTCTGGCCGACTACGTGGTGGATATCGGCCCGGGCGCTGGCGTGCATGGCGGCCAGATCGTCGCCGAGGGCTCGCCCGAGGAGGTCATGGCGCACCCCGACTCGCTGACCGGCAAATACCTGTCCGGGCGCAAGAAGATCGTCGTTCCGGCCAAGCGCACCCCGCGCAACAAGAAGCTGTCGCTCAAGCTCAAGGGCGCGCGCGGCAACAACCTGCAGAACGTTGACTTGGAGCTGCCGATCGGCCTGCTGACCTGCGTGACCGGCGTGTCCGGCTCGGGCAAGTCGACGCTGATCAACAACACCCTGTTCCCCCTCGCCGCCACCGCGCTCAACGGCGCGAGCAGCCTGGAGGCCGCGCCGCACGCCAGCGTCGATGGCCTGCAGCACCTGGACAAGGTCGTGGATATCGACCAGAGCCCGATCGGCCGCACGCCTCGGTCCAACCCGGCGACCTACACCGGCATCTTCACGCCGATCCGCGAGCTGTTCGCCGGCGTGCCGGAGTCGCGCTCCCGTGGCTACGGCCCGGGGCGCTTCTCGTTCAACGTCAAGGGCGGGCGCTGCGAGGCCTGCCAGGGTGACGGCCTGATCAAGGTGGAAATGCACTTCCTGCCGGACATCTACGTGCCCTGCGACGTGTGCAAGAGCAAGCGTTACAACCGCGAAACCCTGGAGATCAAGTACAAGGGCAAGAACATCCACGAGGTGCTGGAAATGACCATCGAGGATGCCCGCGAGTTCTTCGACGCGGTCCCGGCCCTGGCGCGCAAGCTGCAGACGCTGATGGATGTCGGCCTGTCGTACATCAAGCTGGGACAATCGGCGACCACCCTGTCGGGTGGCGAGGCGCAGCGGGTCAAGCTGTCACGCGAGCTGTCCAAGCGCGACACCGGCAAGACCCTGTATATCCTCGACGAACCGACCACCGGCCTGCACTTCGCCGATATCCAGCAACTGCTGGACGTGCTGCACCGCCTGCGTGACCACGGCAATACCGTGGTGGTGATCGAGCACAACCTGGATGTGATCAAGACTGCCGACTGGCTGGTGGACCTGGGGCCGGAGGGTGGCTCCAAGGGTGGGCAGATCATTGCCTGCGGTACGCCGGAGGAACTGGCCGAGAAGAAGCAGTCGTATACCGGGCATTACCTGAAGCCGCTGCTGGAGCGGGATCGGGCTTGAGGCATTAGGGGCGCTTTGCGCGCCTTTCGCGGCACAAGGCCGCTCCTACATTTGAACGCGTCAATCAAAAGATTACGCGATCGCCTGTAGGAGCGGCCTCGTGCCGCGAAAGGGCTGCAAGGCAGCCCCAAGCTTTTACATCTGCGACTGCAGGTAGTTCTCCAGGCCAATGGCCTTGATCAGCCCCTGCTGCTTCTCCAGCCAGTAGGTGTGATCTTCTTCAGTATCGGCCAGCTGCGCACGCAGGATATCGCGGCTGATGTAGTCCTTGTGCAGCTCGCACAGCTCGATGCCCTTGCACAGCGCGGCGCGGACCTTGTACTCGAGCTTCAGATCGGCCTCGATCATTTCCGGCACGGTGCTGCCAACGTGCAGGTCATCGGCGCGCATGTCCGGGGTGCCTTCGAGCATGAGGATACGGCGCATCAGGGCATCGGCGTGCTGCGTCTCTTCTTCCATCTCGTGGTTGATACGCTCGTAGAGCTTGCCCAAGCCCCAATCTTCGTACATCCGCGAGTGAATGAAGTACTGATCGCGTGCTGCCAGTTCGCCCTTCAGCAACGTGACGAGGTAGTTGATTACGTCCGGGTGACCTTGCATCGCCCTGATTCTCCCTGTGAATACGTCTATGGGACATAGTGTGAACCAGGTTTTGTTCGCGGTCACTGAAAAACGCGCAATTAGAAGCAAATAATCGGCTAAACAGTAGTGATATTCATTGAAAAACCGCCCAAACGAGGGCGGTTCTTGTTATCACTTCGACTTAGGCGAGGTTCACACCCAAGGCCTTGGCGATGCCTTCTCCGTAGGCAGGATCTGCCTTGAAGAAGTACTGCAGTTGACGCTGGACGACATCCTCGCTGACGCCAGCCATGGTGCCGGCGATGTTGCCGATCAACAGCGCCTTCTGCTCATCGCTCATCAGGCGGAACAGCGCGCCGGCATGGCTGTAGTAGTCGTTGTCTTCGCGGTGGTCGTAGCGGTCCGCCGAACCGTTCAGGGCCAATGCCGGTTCTGCATGGCGCGGCGACTGCTTCGGCGCGTCCGCGTAGCTGTTGGGCTCGTAGTTCGGAGCACTGCCGTAGGCGCCGGTGGCCATGGAGCCATCGCGCTGGTAGCTGTGCACCGGGCAGCGTGGTGCATTGACCGGCAAGTGCTGGTGGTTGGTGCCTACGCGGTAGCGGTGAGCATCGGCATAGGCGAACACCCGGCCCTGCAGCATGCGGTCCGGCGACAGGCCGACCCCGGGCACCATGTTGCTGGGCCCGAACGCCGCCTGCTCGACTTCGGCGAAGTAGTTGAGCGGGTTGCGGTTGAGCTCCAGCACGCCGACCTCGATTAACGGGTAGTCCTTCTGCGACCAGGTCTTGGTCACGTCGAAGGGGTTCTCGTCACGGCTGGCGGCCTCGGCTTCGCTCATCACCTGGATGCACACGCTCCAACGCGGGAAGTCGCCACGCTCGATGGCCTGGAACAGGTCGCGCTGGGCGTAGTCCGGGTCGCTGCCCGCCAGGCGGGCGGCCTCGGCCGGCGCCAGGTTCTTGATACCTTGCTGGGTCTTGAAGTGCCACTTGACCCAGGTGCGCTCACCCTTGGCGTTGATCAGGCTGTAGGTGTGGCTGCCGAAACCGTGCATGTGACGGTAGCCGTCCGGGATGCCTCGATCAGAGAACAGGATGGTGACCTGGTGCAGCGCCTCGGGCGAATGCGACCAGAAGTCCCACATCATCTGCGCGTTCTTCAGGTTGCTCTGCGGGTGACGCTTCTGGGTGTGGATGAAGTCGGGGAACTTCAGCGGATCACGGATGAAGAACACCGGGGTGTTGTTGCCGACGATGTCCCAGTTGCCTTCCTCGGTGTAGAACTTCACCGCGAAACCTCGCGGGTCGCGTTCGGTGTCCGCCGAGCCGCGTTCGCCGCCCACGGTGGAGAAGCGCAGGAACGTCTCGGTCTGCTTGCCGATGCTGTCGAACAGCTTGGCACTGGTGAGTTCAGTGATATCGCGGGTGACAGTGAAGGTACCGTAGGCGCCGGAGCCCTTGGCGTGCACGCGACGCTCAGGGATGTTCTCGCGGTTGAAGTGGGCGAGCTTCTCGACCAGGTGGAAATCGTCGAGCAGCAGCGGGCCACGGGGGCCTGCGGAACGGGAATTCTGGTTGTCGGCTACGGGCGCGCCGCTTGCGGTGGTGAGAATCTTGCTCATGGGCTCTCCTGATCGGTCTTGAACTGCCGGCTAATCGGCTTGGAGAGAGTATTGTCGACCCATGTTACAAGAACAAATTCATTACCTGACTTACATCAATAGAAAATAACAATTTATAAGGCAACAAAAAACCGGGCCTAGGCCCGGTTCTTTGCAGCAGACAGAACGTCTTACTCGGCAGCTTCTACAGCACCACCGACCGGACGATCAACCAGCTCGACGTACGCCATAGGCGCGTTGTCGCCAGCGCGGAAACCGCACTTCAGGATGCGCAGGTAGCCGCCCTGACGGGTGGCGTAACGCTTGCCCAGGTCGTTGAACAGTTTGCCAACGGCGGACTTCGAACGGGTACGGTCGAAGGCCAGACGACGGTTGGCAACGCTGTCTTCCTTGGCCAGGGTGATCAGCGGCTCGGCAACGCGGCGCAGTTCCTTGGCTTTCGGCAGGGTGGTTTTGATCAGCTCGTGCTCGATCAGCGACACTGCCATGTTCTGGAACATAGCCTTGCGGTGAGAGCTGGTACGGCTCAGGTGACGTCCACTTTTACGATGACGCATGATTCATTCCTTACCAAACACTACGTTCGGTGATTACGACGATCAGGCAGTCGCCTTGTCGTCTTTCTTAAGACTTGCAGGCGGCCAGTTGTCGAGGCGCATGCCGAGGGAAAGACCACGGGAGGCCAGGACGTCCTTGATTTCAGTCAGGGACTTCTTGCCCAGGTTAGGAGTCTTCAACAGCTCTACTTCGGTACGCTGAATCAGGTCGCCGATGTAGTAGATGTTCTCCGCCTTGAGGCAGTTGGCCGAACGTACGGTCAGTTCCAGGTCGTCAACCGGGCGCAGCAGGATCGGATCGATCTCGTCTTCCTGCTCAACCACAACTGGCTCGCTGTCACCTTTGAGGTCGACGAACGCGGCCAGCTGCTGTTGCAGGATGGTCGCGGCACGACGGATAGCCTCTTCAGGATCCAGGGTACCGTTGGTTTCCAGATCGATGACCAGCTTGTCCAGGTTGGTACGCTGTTCAACACGGGCGTTCTCGACCACGTAGGCGATACGACGCACCGGGCTGAACGAAGCGTCCAGCTGGAGACGGCCAATGCTGCGGCTTTCGTCTTCGTCGGTCTGACGGGAGTCGGCCGGCTCGTAACCGCGACCACGAGCTACGGTGAGCTTCATGTTCAGGGCGCCGTTGGACGCCAGGTTCGCGATTACGTGATCGGGGTTGACGATCTCGACATCGTGATCCAGCTGAATATCGGCAGCGGTAACCACCCCCGAACCCTTTTTCGACAAGGTCAGCGTAACTTCGTCACGACCGTGCAGTTTGATAGCCAGGCCTTTCAGGTTCAACAGGATTTCAATGACGTCTTCCTGAACACCTTCGATCGCGGAGTACTCGTGGAGTACGCCGTCGATCTCGGCCTCGACTACTGCACAGCCAGGCATGGAGGACAACAGGATGCGGCGCAGCGCGTTGCCCAGGGTATGGCCGAAGCCACGCTCGAGAGGCTCGAGCGTGATCTTGGCGCGGGTTGGACTGACAACCTGCACGTCGATGTGACGGGGTGTCAGAAACTCATTTACCGAAATCTGCATGGATGCACCTATTTTCTAGCCCTTACTTGGAGTAGAGCTCGACAATCAGGTTTTCGTTGATGTCGGCGGACAGGTCGCTGCGAGCAGGAACGTTCTTGAAAACGCCCGACTTTTTAGCAGCATCCACGTCTACCCACTCAACGCGGCCACGCTGGGCGCACAGTTCAAGGGCTTGAACAATGCGCAGCTGGTTCAGCGACTTCTCGCGAACCGAGACCACGTCACCCGGACGAACTTGGTAGGATGGAATGTTCACAGTCTTACCGTTGACGCTGATCGCTTTGTGCGAAACCAGCTGACGCGACTCGGAACGAGTCGAGCCGAAGCCCATACGGTAGACGACGTTATCCAGACGGCACTCGAGCAGTTGCAGCAGGTTCTCACCGGTTGCGCCTTTTTTCGAGGCTGCAGCCTGGTAGTAACCGCGGAACTGACGCTCCAGAACACCGTAGATACGACGGACTTTTTGTTTCTCGCGCAGCTGGGTACCGTAGTCGGACTGACGGCCACGGCGCTGGCCGTGGATACCTGGGGCTGCTTCGATGTTGCACTTCGATTCCAGAGCGCGAACGCCGCTCTTCAGGAACAGGTCAGTGCCTTCACGGCGAGACAGTTTGCATTTTGGACCAATGTAACGTGCCATTTATCTGTCTCCTGATTACACGCGACGCTTCTTCGGCGGACGGCACCCGTTATGCGGGATTGGCGTCACGTCGGTGATGCTGGCGATCTTGTAGCCGCAGCTGTTCAGTGCACGAACGGCGGATTCACGACCTGGACCTGGACCCTTGACGTTGACGTCGAGGTTCTTCAGACCATATTCCAGCGCAGCTTGACCAGCACGCTCAGCAGCGATCTGGGCTGCGAACGGGGTGGATTTGCGCGAACCACGGAAACCCGAACCACCGGAAGTAGCCCAGGACAGTGCGTTGCCCTGACGGTCGGTGATGGTCACGATGGTGTTGTTGAAAGACGCATGGATGTGGGCGATGCCATCAACCACTGTCTTTTTGACTTTTTTACGAGGACGAGCAGCAGGTTTTGCCATGTCTATATTCCTGGGCGATTACTTGCGGATCGGCTTACGCGGGCCCTTACGGGTGCGTGCGTTGGTCTTGGTGCGCTGACCGCGAACCGGCAGACCTTTACGATGACGCAGGCCGCGGTAGCAACCCAGGTCCATCAAGCGCTTGATCTTCATGTTGATGTCACGACGCAGGTCACCTTCGGTGGTGAACTTCGCAACTTCGCCACGCAGGGTTTCGATTTGCTCGTCGCTCAGATCCTTGATCTTTGCGGCTGGATTCACACCAGCGTCCGCACAGATTTTCTGCGCGGTAGTGCGACCGACACCATAGATGTAGGTCAGCGAGATAACAGTATGCTTGTTATCTGGAATGTTGACGCCTGCAATACGGGCCATTCAGTGGGACTCCAATTGACAGCTACCTACGCCCCGGAAGCCAAGAAATAGGGCGCGAGATAATATCGCTGTAGAAACGAATAATCAACCCAGCAGCACACTAGCTGCTGGGTTTGAAGCGCGGATCACACTCAGCCTTGGCGCTGCTTGTGACGCGGTTCCGCGCTGCAGATCACGCGCACGACGCCTTCGCGTCGAATGATCTTGCAGTTGCGGCACAGCTTTTTCACCGATGCACGAACTTTCATTACCGACTCCTCGAACCTTAGGGGGCTAAATCAGCGCAGCAGACCGCTGCCGCCGTAGCCTTTCAGGTTGGCTTTCTTCATCAGGGATTCGTACTGGTGCGAAACGAGGTGCGATTGTACTTGGGACATGAAGTCCATCACAACCACTACCACAATCAGCAACGAGGTCCCGCCAAGGTAGAACGGCACGTTTGCTGCCACCACCAGGAACTGGGGCAGAAGGCAGACGGCCATCATGTAAAGAGCACCGAACATGGTCAGACGGGTCAGGACGCCATCAATGTAGCGCGCCGACTGCTCACCAGGACGGATGCCCGGAATAAAGGCACCGGACTTCTTCAGGTTTTCCGCTACGTCTTTCGGGTTGAACATCAACGCTGTGTAGAAGAAGCAGAAGAAAATGATCCCTGCACTAAACAGCAAAATGTTCAACGGCTGACCAGGAGCGATCGACTGCGAGATGTCCTGCAGCCAGCCCATACCTTCGGACTGACCGAACCAGGCACCCAGCGAAGCCGGGAACAGCAAGATGCTGCTCGCGAAAATGGCCGGAATTACGCCCGCCATGTTCACCTTCAGCGGCAGGTGGCTGGTCTGCGCAGCGAAGACCTTGCGGCCCTGCTGACGCTTGGCGTAGTGAACGGCGATACGACGCTGACCACGCTCAATGAACACCACGAAACCGATAATCGCTACTGCCAGCAAACCGATTGCGACCAGGGCGAAGATGTTGATATCGCCTGTGCGTGCAGACTCGAAAGACTGCCCGATTGCTCTCGGAAGACCGGCAACGATACCCGCGAAGATCAACATCGAGATACCGTTGCCCACACCGCGCTCGGTAATCTGCTCGCCGAGCCACATCATGAACATCGCGCCCGCCACGAAGGTGGAGACAGCGACGACATGGAAGCCCAGGCCCGCAGAAAACGCCACGCCCTGGTTGGCCAGGCCAATGGACATGCCAATGGCTTGAACCAGCGCCAGGATAACGGTGCCGTAGCGGGTGTACTGGCTGATCTTGCGACGGCCAGCTTCACCTTCCTTCTTCAACTGCTCCAGTTGCGGGCTGACAGCGGTCATGAGCTGCATGATGATCGATGCCGAGATGTACGGCATGATCCCCAGTGCAAAGATGCTCATGCGCTCCAGCGCGCCGCCGGAAAACATGTTGAACAAGCTAAGAATGGTCCCCTCATTCTGCCGGAACAGATCCGCGAGACGGTCCGGGTTAATGCCTGGCACTGGGATGTGCGCGCCAATCCGATAGACGATGATCGCCATGAACAGAAAACGCAGACGAGCCCAGAGTTCCGACATCCCGCCCTTACCGAGCGAAGAGAGAGCACCTTGCTTAGCCATTTATTCCTCGAACTTGCCGCCAGCTGCTTCGATAGCCGCACGTGCACCTTTGGTGACGGCGATACCCTTGAGGGTGACTGCGCGAGTGACTTCGCCCGACAGCATGATTTTCACGCGCTGTACGTGCTGGCCGATCACGTTGGCGTCCTTGAGGGACTGAACGGTGATCAGATCGCCTTCCACCTTGGCCAGCTCGGACAGACGCACTTCTGCGCGGTCCATGGCTTTCAGGGAAACGAAGCCGAACTTCGGCAGGCGACGGTGCAGCGGCTGTTGACCGCCTTCGAAGCCTGGAGCGATGGAGCCACCGGAACGGGAGGTCTGACCCTTGTGGCCACGGCCACCGGTCTTACCCAGACCGCTACCGATACCACGGCCCGGACGGTGCTTCTCGCGACGGGAACCCGGCGCTGGACTCAGATCATTGAGTTTCATCGATTAACCCTCGACCTTCAGCATGTAGTAGGCCTTGTTGATCATCCCGCGGTTTTCGGGAGTATCCTGGACTTCTACAGTGTGACCGATGCGACGCAGACCCAGACCCTTGACGCACAGCTTGTGGTTAGGGATACGGCCCGAGACGCTCTTGATCAGCGTTACTTTTACGGTTGCCATGATCAGAAGATCTCCTCGACAGTCTTGCCGCGCTTGGCAGCAATGGACTCAGGGGATTGCATGGCTTTCAGACCCTTGAAGGTGGCGTGAACCACGTTCACCGGGTTGGTCGAACCGTAGCACTTGGCCAGGACGTTCTGAACGCCAGCAACTTCCAGGACGGCACGCATTGCGCCACCGGCGATGATACCGGTACCTTCCGAGGCAGGCTGCATGTAGACCTTCGAGGCGCCGTGGGCGGCCTTGGTGGCGTACTGCAGGGTGGTGCCCTTCAGGTCAACCTGAATCATGTTGCGACGAGCAGCTTCCATGGCTTTCTGGATCGCGGCAGGTACTTCGCGCGATTTGCCACGGCCAAAGCCAACACGACCCTTGCCATCACCTACCACGGTCAGCGCGGTGAAGGTGAAGATACGGCCGCCTTTAACGGTTTTGGCTACGCGGTTAACTTGAACCAGCTTCTCGATGTAGCCTTCGTCGCGCTTTTGATCGTTATTTGCCATAACTTAGAACTCCAGCCCGCCTTCACGAGCAGCATCAGCCAGCGCCTTGACGCGGCCGTGGTACTTGAAGCCGGAACGGTCAAAGGCAACTTGAGATACACCGGCGGCTTTCGCACGCTCAGCTACCAGCTTGCCAACCTTAGTGGCCGCGTCGATGTTGCCGGTGGCGCCATCACGCAGTTCTTTGTCCAAGGTCGAGGCGCTTGCCAGAACCTTGCTGCCGTCGGCCGAGATGACCTGGGCATAGATGTGCTGCGAGGAGCGGAACACGCACAGACGCACGGCTTCGAGCTCGTGCATTTTCAGGCGTGCTTTGCGAGCGCGACGCAGTCGAATAACTTTTTTGTCGGTCATTTGCTAGGCCCTACTTCTTCTTGGCTTCTTTACGACGGACTACTTCATCCGCGTAACGCACACCCTTGCCCTTGTAAGGCTCTGGCGGACGGAAACCGCGGACTTCAGCGGCCACCTGACCCACCAGCTGCTTGTCGATACCCTTGATCAGGATGTCGGTCTGGCTTGGGGTTTCAGCGGTGATACCGGCTGGCAGTTCGTAATCCACTGGGTGCGAGAAGCCCAGAGCCAGGTTCAGGACGGTGCCTTTAGCCTGAGCCTTGTAACCAACACCGACCAGCTGGAGCTTGCGCTCGAAGCCTTGGCTTACGCCTTGGACCATGTTGTTCACCAGGGCGCGGGTAGTACCGGCCATGGCGCGAGCTTGCTGGTCACCGTTGCGAGCAACGAAACGCAGCTCACCAGCTTCTTCGGTAACTTCAACAGACGAGTGAACGTTCAGTTCGAGAGTGCCCTTGGCACCCTTCACCGAAAGCTGCTGGCCGGCGAATTTGACTTCGACGCCTGCTGGCAGCTTAACGGGGTTCTTAGCGACGCGAGACATGCCTATCTCCCCTTAGAACACTGTGCACAGAACTTCGCCGCCGACACCGGCAGCGCGCGCAGCGCGGTCAGTCATCACACCTTTGTTGGTGGAGACGATAGACACGCCCAGGCCGCCACGTACTTTCGGCAGCTCGGTAACGGCCTTGTACTGGCGCAGGCCAGGACGGCTGGTACGCTTCAGCTCTTCGATGACCGGACGGCCTTCGAAGTACTTCAGCTCGATCGACAGGGAAGGCTTGGCTTCGCCGGTCACTTCGTAGCTGGCGATGTAGCCTTCGTCTTTCAGTACTTTGGCAACCGCGACCTTCAGGGTGGAAGAAGGCATGCTTACGACAGACTTTTCAGCCATCTGGGCATTACGGATGCGAGTTAGCATGTCCGCTAACGGGTCCTGCATACTCATGGGCTAGATGCTCCTGATACAAGAATTATTAGCCTTGCGGCTATCACAACCACCCGAGCAGGCAGGGCAAAAAACCCAGGCTCAGGTGAGCCGGTCATTCTAGACACAAGGCAGAAACGAAACAAGCCCCATATAGGGGCTTGTTTCGTTGCGAGGTCACCGACGGTCGGAAGATTGCTCCCCTCGCGCCGGCGTCACGCCAACCGGGATTACCAGCTGGCCTTGACCAGACCTGGCACGTCACCGCGCATGGCGGCTTCGCGCAGCTTGTTACGGCCCAGGCCGAACTTACGGTATACACCGTGCGGACGACCGGTCAGGCGGCAACGGTTACGCAGGCGCGAGGCGCTGGCGTCACGTGGTTGCTTCTGCAGAGCGACAACGGCAGCGAAACGCTCTTCTGGAGAGGCGTTCAGGTTGACGATGGTCGCTTTCAGCTCAGCGCGCTTTTTAGCGAACTTGGCTACCGTGAGCTGACGCTTCAGCTCGCGGTTTTTCATGCTCTTCTTGGCCATTTTCCTACTCCAATCAGTTGCGGAACGGGAACTTGAAAGCACGCAGCAGAGCGCGGCCTTCGTCGTCCGAACGAGCAGTGGTGGTCAGGGTGATGTCCAAACCGCGCAGAGCATCGATCTTGTCGTAGTCGATTTCCGGGAAGATGATCTGCTCTTTCACGCCCATGCTGTAGTTGCCACGGCCATCGAAGGACTTGGCATTCAGGCCGCGGAAGTCGCGAACCCGAGGCAGGGAGATCGCCAGCAGGCGGTCCAGGAATTCGTACATCTTGTCGCTACGCAGGGTCACCTTGACGCCGATCGGCCAGCCCTCACGGACTTTGAAGCCCGCGATGGATTTACGAGCGAAAGTCACGACCGGCTTTTGACCGGTGATCTTTTCCAGGTCGGCAACAGCGTGCTCGATGACTTTCTTGTCGCCGATCGCTTCGCCCAGACCCATGTTCAGGGTGATTTTGGTAACGCGCGGAACTTCCATCACGTTCGACAGCTTAAGTTCTTCCTTAAGCTTAGGAGCGATTTCGTTCCGGTAAATCTCTTTCAGTCGTGCCATGGTCTTCTACCTAGCAGTGTTCAAGCATCAACCGCTTTTTGGGTCGACTTGAAGACACGAATTTTCTTACCGTCTTCTACTTTGAAACCAACGCGGTCAGCCTTGTTGGTTTCGCCGTTGAAGATGGCAACGTTGGAAGCGTGCAGAGGCGCTTCTTTCTCGACGATACCGCCCTGGACGCCCGCCATCGGGTTAGGCTTGGTATGACGCTTGACCAGGTTCACACCACCGATGACCAGGCGGTCATCAGCCAGAACCTTCAGCACCTTACCGCGCTTACCTTTGTCTTTGCCGGCGATCACGATGATCTCGTCGTCACGACGAATCTTTTGCATGTCGGATCTCCTTAGAGCACTTCTGGGGCGAGCGAGACGATCTTCATGAACTTCTCGGTACGAAGTTCACGGGTCACTGGCCCGAAGATGCGAGTGCCGATCGGCTCTTGCTTGGTGTTCAGCAGAACAGCAGCGTTGCCGTCGAAACGAATGATGGAACCGTCAGCGCGACGTACACCGTGACGGGTACGGACGACAACAGCGGTCATCACCTGGCCTTTTTTGACCTTGCCGCGCGGAATTGCTTCCTTGACGGTTACTTTGATGATGTCACCGATGCCGGCGTAACGACGGTGGGAACCGCCGAGCACCTTGATGCACATGACGCGACGAGCGCCGCTGTTATCGGCCACATCGAGCATGGATTGAGTCTGAATCATAAAATTTCTCCGACCCCTAGCCCTTAGACTTCAACAGCGCGTTCGAGGACTTCAACCAGTGCCCAGGACTTGGTCTTGGCCAGCGGACGGGTTTCACGGATGGAAACCTTGTCGCCGATCTTGCACTGGTTGGCTTCGTCGTGCGCGTGCAGCTTAGTCGAACGCTTAACGTATTTACCGTAGATCGGGTGCTTTACGCGACGCTCGATCAGAACGGTGATGGTCTTGTCCATTTTGTCGCTGACGACACGGCCAGTCAGCGTACGGACGGTTTTTTCAGCTTCAGCCATGATCACTTACCTGCCTGCTGGTTGAGCACAGTTTTCACGCGAGCGATGTCACGCTTAACTTGCGAGAGCAGGTGCGACTGCCCCAACTGGCCAGTTGCTTTCTGCATGCGCAGATTGAACTGGTCGCGCAGCAAGCCGAGCAGTTGCTCATTCAGTTGCTGTGCGGATTTTTCACGAAGTTCATTCGCTTTCATCACATCACCGTCCGCTTAACAAAGGAGGTGGCGAGAGGCAGCTTTGCAGCGGCCAGGGCGAAAGCTTCGCGCGCCAGCTCTTCAGAAACACCCTCGATTTCGTACAGGACTTTGCCTGGCTGAATCTGGGCAACCCAGTATTCCACGGAACCTTTACCTTTACCCATACGAACCTCGAGAGGCTTCTTGGTAACCGGCTTGTCCGGGAAGACACGGATCCAGATCTTGCCGCCACGTTTTACGTGACGGGTCAGGGCACGACGTGCCGACTCGATCTGGCGGGCGGTGAGGCGACCGCGAGCAACAGCTTTCAGAGCGAACTCGCCGAAGCTGACCTTGCTACCGCGCAGTGCCAGACCACGGTTGTGGCCGGTCATCTGCTTGCGGAATTTTGTACGCTTTGGTTGCAACATTTGGCGTACCCCTTACTTAGCAGCTTTTTTACGAGGCGCTGGTGCTTGAGGCTTCAGCTCTTCCTGGCGACCACCAATTACTTCGCCTTTGAAGATCCAAACCTTCACACCGATCACACCGTAGGTGGTGTGAGCTTCGTAGGTGTTGTAGTCGATATCGGCACGCAGGGTGTGCAGAGGCACACGACCTTCGCGATACCACTCGGTACGTGCGATCTCGGCACCGCCGAGACGACCGCTCACCTGGATCTTGATGCCCTTGGCACCAATACGCATGGCGTTCTGCACGGCGCGCTTCATGGCGCGACGGAACATGACGCGGCGCTCCAGCTGCTGGGCAACGCTCTGAGCAACCAGCATGGCGTCGAGTTCCGGCTTGCGGATCTCTTCGATGTTGATGTGCACAGGCACACCCATCTGCTTGGTCAGGTCCTGACGCAGTTTCTCAACATCTTCACCTTTCTTGCCGATAACGATACCGGGACGAGCGGTGTGGATGGTGATGCGTGCAGTTTGAGCCGGGCGATGAATATCGATACGGCTTACGGACGCGCTTTTTAGTTTGTCTTGGAGGTACTCACGCGTTTTCAGATCCTTCAACAGGTAATCTGCGTAAGTAGCGCCGTCTGCATACCAGACGGAGGTGTGCTCCTTGACGATTCCCAGGCGAATGCCAGTGGGATGTACTTTCTGACCCATCTGATCGACTCCGTTACTTGTCCGCAACCTTGACAGTGATATGGCAAGACCGCTTGACGATGCGATCAGCACGGCCTTTGGCACGTGGCATGATGCGCTTCAGCGAACGCCCTTCGTTGACGAAGACGGTGGAGACCTTCAGGTCATCAACGTCTGCGCCTTCGTTGTGTTCGGCGTTGGCAACGGCCGACTCGAGGACTTTCTTCATGATTTCAGCGGCTTTTTTGCTGCTGAAGGCCAACAGGTTGAGCGCTTCGCCCACCTTCTTCCCGCGGATCTGGTCGGCGACCAAGCGGGCTTTCTGGGCGGAGATGCGAGCGCCCGACAACTTAGCGGCTACTTCCATTTCCTTACCCCTTAACGCTTGGCTTTCTTGTCAGCCACGTGCCCGCGGTAGGTGCGGGTACCGGCGAACTCGCCCAGTTTGTGGCCGACCATGTCTTCGTTCACGAGAACTGGGACATGTTGACGACCGTTGTGTACGGCGATGGTCAGACCGACCATTTGTGGCAGGATCATCGAACGACGCGACCAGGTTTTAACTGGCTTGCGATCATTCTTCTCCACCGCCACTTCGACCTTCTTCAGCAGGTGAAGATCGATAAAAGGACCTTTTTTCAGAGAACGTGGCACTGTCGTATCCCTCTAGTTACTTGCGACGACGGACGATCATGTTGTCGGTACGCTTATTACCACGGGTTTTAGCACCCTTGGTTGGGAAGCCCCATGGCGATACCGGATGACGACCACCGGAGGTACGACCTTCACCACCACCATGCGGGTGGTCAACCGGGTTCATGGCAACACCACGAACGGTTGGGCGAACGCCGCGCCAGCGTTTGGCACCAGCTTTACCCAGCGAACGCAGGCTGTGCTCGGAGTTCGAGACTTCGCCCAGGGTCGCACGGCACTCAGCCAGTACTTTACGCATTTCGCCAGAGCGAAGACGCAGAGTCACGTAGACGCCTTCACGCGCGATCAGCTGAGCGGAAGCACCAGCGGAACGAGCGATCTGAGCACCTTTACCCGGCTTCAGTTCGATGCCGTGAATGGTGCTACCTACTGGGATGTTGCGCAGTTGCAGGGAGTTACCGGCCTTGATTGGGGCCAGGGCACCTGCGATCAGCTGGTCGCCAGCACTCACGCCTTTAGGGGCGATGATGTAGCGACGCTCGCCGTCTGCGTAGCACAGCAGGGCGATGTGAGCAGTACGGTTCGGATCGTATTCGATACGCTCGACAGTGGCTGGAATGCCATCTTTATCGTTGCGACGGAAGTCGACCAGACGGTAATGCTGCTTATGACCACCACCAACGTGACGAGTGGTGATGCGGCCATTGTTGTTACGACCACCAGACTTCGATTTTTTCTCGAGCAGCGGTGCGTGAGGAGCGCCTTTGTGCAGCTCCTTGTTGACCACCTTGACCACAAAACGGCGGCCAGGGGAAGTCGGTTTGCATTTAACGATTGCCATGATGCACCCCTTCCTTACTCAGCACTGCTGCTGAAATCGAGATCTTGGCCTGGCTGAAGGGAGACGATCGCCTTCTTCCAGTCATTACGCTTGCCCAGACCACGTGCGGTACGCTTGGTTTTACCCAGAACGTTGACAGTCGACACGTTTTCAACTTTTACGTTGAACAGGCCTTCGACAGCTTTCTTGATTTCCAGCTTGGTCGCATCGGTAGCAACCTTGAATACGAACTGGCCTTTTTTCTCAGCCAGAACGGTAGCCTTCTCGGAAACGTGCGGGCCAAGGAGGACTTTGAATACGCGTTCCTGGTTCATCCCAGCAGCTCCTCGAATTTCTTCACGGCCGAGACAGTGATCAACACTTTCTCGTATGCGATCAGACTGACCGGGTCGGAACCTTGAACGTCACGTACGTCGACGTGCGGCAGGTTGCGAGCAGCCAGGTACAGGTTCTGATCAACAGCGTCGGAAACGATCAGAACGTCGCTCAGACCCATGCCGTTCAGCTTGTTCAGCAGATCCTTGGTTTTCGGTGCTTCGACAGCGAAGTCCTGAACCACGACCAGACGGTCGCTACGCACCAGCTCAGCGAGGATGGAGCGCAGGGCTGCGCGGTACATCTTCTTGTTGAGCTTCTGCGAGTGATCTTGAGGACGAGCTGCGAAGGTTACACCACCGCCACGCCAGATCGGACCACGGGTAGTACCGGCACGAGCACGGCCAGTACCTTTCTGACGCCATGGGCGCTTACCGCCACCGGCCACGTCAGAACGGGTCTTCTGCTGCTTGGTGCCCTGACGACCGCCAGCCATGTAGGCTACGACTGCCTGGTGAACCAGCGTCTCGTTGAATTCGCCACCGAAAGTCAGTTCGGAAACTTCGATCGCCTGAGCGTCATTTACATTAAGTTGCATGTCAGTTTCCCCTTACCCGCGAGCCTTGACAGCCGGACGCACGACCACGTCGCCGCCAGTAGCGCCTGGAACGGCACCCTTGATCAGCAGCAGGTTGCGTTCAGCGTCTACGCGTACTACTTCCAGGGACTGAACAGTCACGCGCTCGGCGCCCATGTGACCGGACATTTTCTTGCCCTTGAATACACGACCAGGAGTCTGGCACTGGCCGATGGAGCCAGGGACACGGTGCGATACGGAGTTACCGTGGGTGTTATCTTGACCACGGAAGTTCCAACGCTTGATGGTACCGGCGAAGCCTTTACCTTTGGACTGACCGGTTACGTCTACCAGCTGGCCTGCAGTGAAGAGTTCAGCTTTGATCAGATCGCCAGCCTGGAAATCGCCTTCTTCAAGACGGAACTCCCAGACACCGCGACCAGCGGCAACGTTGGCCTTGGCAAAGTGGCCTGCCTGAGCGGCGGTCACGCGCGAAGCACGACGCTCGCCGACAGTGACTTGCACTGCACGGTAGCCATCAGTTTCTTCGGTTTTGAACTGGGTGACGCGATTCGGCTCGATCTCAATGACCGTGACCGGAATGGAGACACCTTCTTCGGTGAAAATACGGGTCATACCCGCTTTTCGACCGACTACACCAATAGTCATGTTGTAAACCTCATGAGTGTACGGGGCTTTCACCCGCTATGGCCGCCCATTTCAGAGCGTTACACGACCAGACCGAAGTCTTAGCCGAGGCTGATCTGCACTTCCACGCCGGCCGCCAGATCAAGCTTCATCAGCGCGTCAACGGTTTTATCCGTTGGCTGGACGATGTCCAGAACACGCTTATGAGTGCGAATCTCGTACTGATCACGCGCGTCTTTGTTGACGTGCGGGGAGACCAGAACGGTGAAACGCTCTTTGCGGGTAGGCAGTGGAATTGGACCACGCACTTGTGCACCAGTACGTTTCGCGGTTTCCACGATTTCCTGGGTGGATTGGTCGATCAGGCGATGGTCGAAAGCCTTCAACCTGATACGGATTTGCTGATTTTGCATTGGATTTCAGACTCCAGGCTGTTCCCAACGGACGCACTACGCCCGCTAAAAGGAGGCGTGATTCTATAGACGCCCCAATTTAGTGTCAACCCAATAAAAAAAACCCCCGCTGAGCGGGGGTTTTTTCAATCGGTCGAGTGATTACTCGATGATTTTGGCTACGACGCCGGCGCCGACGGTACGACCGCCTTCACGGATGGCGAAGCGCAGACCGTCTTCCATCGCGATGGTCTTGATCAGGGTGACAGTCATCTGGATGTTGTCACCTGGCATTACCATCTCAACGCCTTCCGGCAGTTCGCAGTTACCGGTCACGTCAGTGGTACGGAAGTAGAACTGAGGACGGTAGCCTTTGAAGAACGGAGTGTGACGGCCGCCTTCTTCCTTCGACAGGACGTAGACTTCTGCGGTGAACTTGGTGTGCGGCTTGACCGAACCTGGCTTGACCAGAACCTGGCCACGCTCAACGTCGTCACGCTTGGTACCACGCAGCAGAACGCCGCAGTTCTCGCCAGCACGACCTTCGTCCAGCAGCTTGCGGAACATCTCAACACCGGTGCAGGTGGTGGTGGTGGTGTCACGCAGACCAACGATTTCCAGCGGATCCTGAACGCGGACGATACCACGCTCGATACGACCGGTAACAACGGTACCACGACCCGAGATCGAGAATACGTCTTCGATCGGCATCAGGAACGGCTGGTCGATGGCACGAACTGGCTCAGGAATGTAGCTGTCCAGAGTCTCTACCAGCTTCTTGACAGCGGTAGTGCCCATTTCGTTGTCGTCTTTGCCTTCCAGGGCCATACGAGCGGAACCGATGATGATCGGAGTGTCGTCGCCTGGGAAGTCGTAGGTGGACAGCAGGTCGCGAACTTCCATCTCGACCAGTTCCAGCAGCTCAGCGTCGTCTACCAGGTCAGCCTTGTTCAGGAAGACCACGATGTACGGAACGCCAACCTGACGGGACAGCAGGATGTGCTCACGGGTTTGTGGCATCGGACCATCGGCGGCCGAGCAAACCAGGATCGCGCCGTCCATCTGGGCAGCACCGGTGATCATGTTCTTCACGTAGTCAGCGTGACCTGGGCAGTCAACGTGAGCGTAGTGACGAATGGTCGAGTTGTACTCAACGTGAGCGGTGTTGATGGTGATACCGCGTGCTTTTTCTTCCGGAGCCGAGTCGATCTTGTCGAACTCAACGATTGCCGAACCGAAAACTTCGGAGCAAACGCGAGTCAGAGCTGCGGTCAGAGTGGTCTTACCGTGGTCAACGTGGCCGATGGTGCCAACGTTAACGTGCGGAAGGGAACGATCAAATTTTTCTTTAGCCACGACAGTGAACCTCTTGCCTAAAGGGGATTAGCCTTGTTTTTTAACGAGTGCTTCGACGATGTTCGACGGAGCTTCGGCGTATTTGGAGAATTCCATGGAGTAGCTTGCGCGACCCTGAGACATGGAACGAACGTCGGTCGCATAACCGAACATCTCTCCGAGCGGAACTTCAGCACGGACGACGCGGCCGGAGACCGACTCATCCATACCCTGGACCAGACCACGACGACGGTTCAGGTCACCCATCACGTCACCCAGGTAGTCTTCCGGGGTTACAACTTCGACCTTCATGATCGGCTCGAGGACCACGCCACCGCCCTTCTGGGCCAGTTGCTTGGTTGCCATCGAAGCAGCGATCTTGAACGCCATTTCGTTGGAGTCGACGTCGTGGTACGAACCGTCGAATACCGCGGCCTTCAGGCCGATCAGAGGATAACCGGCAACAACGCCGTTTTTCATCTGTTCTTCGATACCCTTCTGGATCGGGGCAATGAATTCCTTAGGAATCACACCACCAACGACTTCGTTGGAGAACACCAGACCTTCGGTGATGTTGCCCTTGTCGTCCTGATCCGGCTCCGAGAAACGGATCCAGCAGTGACCGAACTGACCACGACCACCCGACTGACGGACGAACTTGCCTTCGATCTCGACGTTGGACTTGGTGATCTTCTCGCGGTACGAAACCTGAGGCTTGCCGATGTTGGCTTCGACGTTGAACTCGCGCTTCATGCGGTCAACGAGGATGTCCAGGTGCAGCTCACCCATGCCCGAGATGATGGTCTGGCCAGTCTCTTCGTCGGTCTTGACGCGGAACGACGGGTCTTCCTGGGCCAGCTTGCCCAGAGCGATACCCATCTTCTCCTGGTCAGCCTTGGTTTTCGGCTCGACGGAGAGCGAAATAACCGGCTCAGGGAAGTCCATACGCTCAAGGATGATTGGCTTGTCGATGTCGCACAGGGTTTCGCCGGTGGTCACATCTTTCATGCCGATCAGCGCCGCGATGTCGCCAGCGAGCACTTCCTTGATCTCTTCACGCTGGTTGGCGTGCATCTGCACCATACGACCAACGCGCTCTTTCTTGCCCTTGACCGAGTTGATCACGGAGTCACCGGACTTCAGAACACCCGAGTAGACGCGAACGAAGGTCAGAGTACCTACGAACGGGTCGGTCGCGATCTTGAAGGCCAGAGCCGAGAACGGCTCGTTGTCGTCTGCGTGACGCTCGTCTTTACGAACAGCCGGATCTTCTTTATCCAGGTCCTTGTCGTCCGGGTTGATACCCTGGATTGCAGGGATCTCGGTCGGAGCAGGCAGGAACTCGATAACGGCGTCGAGAACCAGGGGAACGCCCTTGTTCTTGAACGACGAACCGCAGACAGCCGGAACGATCTCGCTGGCCAGGGTGCGCGCGCGCAGGCCTGCCTTGATCTCTTCGACGGTCAGCTCACCTTCTTCAAGGTACTTGTTCATCAGCTCTTCGTTGGCTTCAGCAGCAGCCTCCACCATGTTCGCGCGCCACTCTTCGGCCAGCTCGAGCATGTCCGCAGGAATTTCTTCCTCGCGGTAGGTGGTGCCTTTGTCGTCGTCGTTCCAGTAGATAGCCTTCATCTTGATCAGGTCGACCTGACCCTGGAAGTTATCTTCCGAACCGATGGCCAGCTGAATCGGGACCGGGGTGTGACCCAGGCGATTCTTGATCTGACCAACAACACGCAGGAAGTTGGCACCGGCACGGTCCATCTTGTTCACGTAGACAACACGTGGAACGCCGTACTTGTTGGCCTGACGCCATACGGTTTCGGACTGCGGCTCAACGCCGGAGGTACCGCAGAACACAACGACCGCGCCGTCGAGTACACGCAGCGAACGCTCTACTTCAATGGTGAAGTCAACGTGGCCGGGGGTATCGATGACGTTTACGCGGTAGTTGTCGTACTGACCAACGGAACCTTTCCAGAAGGTGGTAACGGCAGCGGAGGTAATGGTGATACCGCGCTCCTGCTCCTGCACCATCCAGTCGGTGGTCGCGGCGCCGTCATGCACCTCGCCCATCTTGTGGCTCAGACCTGTGTAGAACAGGATCCGCTCGGTAGTGGTGGTCTTGCCCGCGTCAACGTGCGCGCAAATACCAATGTTACGGTAGCGGTTAATTGCTGTAGTACGAGCCATAAAGCCCTCGCAAAATGATTGATGCTTGAATTAGAAGCGGTAGTGCGAGAACGCTTTGTTGGCTTCAGCCATACGGTGAACGTCTTCACGCTTCTTGACTGCAGCACCTTTGCCTTCAGCAGCATCCAGCAGCTCGCCAGCCAGGCGCAGAGCCATCGACTTCTCGCCGCGCTTGCGGGCGTAGTCTACGAGCCAGCGCATTGCCAGAGCGTTACGACGGGATGGACGAACTTCAACCGGGACCTGGTAAGTGGCACCGCCGACACGGCGGGACTTTACTTCGACCAGCGGAGCGATGGCGTCGAGAGCTTTCTCGAAGATTTCCAGGGGGTCGCTGTTCTTGCGTGCTTTGACGGTATCCAGGGCACCGTAAACGATGCGCTCGGCTACGGCCTTCTTGCCGCTTTCCATCACGTGGTTCATGAACTTGGCGAGGATCTGGGATCCGTACTTCGGATCGTCAAGGATCTCACGTTTTGCTGCTACACGACGTCTTGGCATGATAAGCCCTCAAACGGTCTTCAGGTTAGCCCGGGACGTGGGTCTTCGACCCCTGCCCGACCTTACTCTTATCGACTCAAAAAAATGGATGTCTGCAAACGGCCGATTACTTCGGACGCTTGGTACCGTACTTCGAACGACCCTGGTTACGGCCTTTGACGCCCGAAGTATCCAGAGAGCCGCGAACGGTGTGGTAACGAACACCTGGCAAGTCTTTTACACGGCCGCCACGGATCAGGACGACGCTGTGCTCTTGCAGGTTGTGGCCTTCACCGCCGATGTACGAGGAAACCTCGAAACCGTTGGTCAGACGCACACGGCATACTTTACGCAGTGCCGAGTTAGGTTTTTTCGGCGTGGTGGTGTACACACGGGTGCACACGCCACGACGCTGCGGGCAGTTCTGCAGCGCAGGAACGTCGGACTTCTCGACCGAACGCTTGCGCGGCTGACGTACCAGCTGGTTGATAGTTGCCATCTACTAGCTCCACTGATTGTCTTGCGACTCTATTGTCTTGCAAGAAAGCCAAAAATTGGCGAGACGGAGCCTCACCAAATTTAAGGGTACAAAAGTCTACGGAGGATCTTGCACCCAGTCAAGACGAGGCCCCGGCCCTCCTCGCCCGATCATCGGCAACAATTCATGTCACCGATGATCGCTCGAGGCCAGCCGGGGCCCTGCCCTGTACTTAGTTACCGCTGGAATTCAGCGCTTCGGTCAGTGCGGCTTCCACCTCACTGGCACTTACGCGCAGCGGTTTGTCGGCATCACGGCGACGCTTGCGCTCGCTGTGGTAGGCCAGACCAGTACCGGCCGGGATCAGACGACCCACGACCACGTTCTCTTTCAGGCCGCGCAGGTAATCGCGCTTGCCGGTTACCGCCGCTTCGGTCAGTACGCGGGTGGTTTCCTGGAAGGAAGCCGCCGAGATGAACGATTCGGTGGACAGCGAGGCCTTGGTGATACCCAGCAGCACGCGGGTGAACTTCGAGATGAACTTGTCCTCGCCGGCGAGACGCTCGTTCTCGACCAGTACGTGAGTCAGTTCCATCTGGTCGCCCTTGATGAAGCTGGAATCGCCCGACTCGGAGATCTCGACCTTGCGCAGCATCTGACGCAGGATGGTCTCGATGTGCTTGTCGTTGATCTTCACGCCTTGCAGACGGTAAACGTCCTGGATCTCGTTGACGATGTACTTCGCCAGCGCGCTCACACCCAGCAGACGCAGGATGTCGTGCGGATCGCTCGGACCGTCGGAGATGACTTCGCCGCGGTTGACCTGTTCGCCTTCGAAGACGTTCAGGTGGCGCCACTTCGGAATCAGCTCTTCGTACGGATCACTACCGTCGGTCGGAGTGATGACCAGACGACGCTTGCCCTTGGTCTCTTTACCGAACGCGATGGTGCCGCTGACTTCAGCCAGGATCGAAGCTTCCTTCGGACGGCGCGCTTCGAACAGGTCGGCAACGCGCGGCAGACCACCGGTGATGTCACGGGTCTTCGACGTTTCTTGCGGGATACGCGCGATAACGTCACCGACACCGATCTGGGCACCGTCAGCCACACCGACGAGGGCGTTGGCCGGCAGGAAGTACTGGGCAGGTACGTCGGTACCTGGCAGGTACAGGTCCTTGCCATTGGCGTCGACCATCTTGATTGCCGGACGGATTTCCTTGCCTGCGGCAGGGCGATCCTTGACGTCCAGGACCTCGATGTTGGTCAGGCCGGTCAGTTCGTCGGTCTGGCGCTTGATGGTGATGTTTTCTTCCATGCCCACGAAGGTCACGGTACCTTTCAGCTCGGTAACGATCGGGTGGGTGTGCGGGTCCCACTTGGCGACAATGGCGCCAGCTTCGACCTTCTCACCTTCCTTGACCGAAATCACCGCACCGTAAGGCAGCTTGTAGCGCTCGCGCTCACGGCCGAATTCGTCGGCAATGGCCAACTCACCCGAACGCGATACGGCAACCAGGTTGCCATCGGCACGCACGACCTGCTTGAGGTTGTGCAGACGCACCATGCCGCCATTCTTCACCTGGACGCTGTCGGCAGCCGAGGTACGGCTTGCAGCACCACCGATGTGGAACGTACGCATGGTCAGCTGGGTACCCGGCTCACCGATCGACTGCGCAGCGATAACGCCGACAGCTTCACCGATGTTCACCTGGTGACCGCGAGCCAGGTCACGACCGTAGCACTTGGCGCAGATGCCGTAGCGGGTTTCGCAGTTGATCGGCGAACGCACGATCACTTCGTCGATGCTGTTCAGCTCGATGAACTCGACCCACTGCTCATCCACCAGGGTACCGGCAGGAACGATGACGTCCTCGGTGCCCGGCTTGAACACGTCACGGGCGATGACACGACCCAGTACGCGCTCACCCAGCGGCTCGACAACGTCGCCGCCTTCGATGTGCGGAGTCATCAGCAGGCCCTGGTCGGTGCCGCAGTCGATCTCGGTAACTACCAGATCCTGGGCAACGTCTACCAGACGGCGAGTCAGGTAACCGGAGTTAGCGGTCTTCAGTGCGGTATCCGCCAGACCCTTACGAGCACCGTGGGTCGAGATGAAGTACTGGAGTACGCTCAGACCTTCACGGAAGTTCGCAGTGATCGGCGTCTCGATGATCGAGCCGTCCGGCTTGGCCATCAGGCCACGCATACCGGCCAGCTGACGGATCTGCGCAGCCGAACCACGCGCACCGGAGTCGGCCATCATGTACATCGAGTTGAAGGACTCTTGCTCGACTTCCTTGCCCTCGCGGTCGATGACCTTCTCTTTCGAGAGGTTGGCCATCATCGCCTTGGACACTTCGTCGTTCGCCTTGGACCACAAGTCGATGACCTTGTTGTACTTCTCGCCCTGGGTGACCAGGCCGGAGGCGTACTGGCTCTCGATTTCCTTCACTTCGTCGGTGGCGGTACCGATGATGCGGGCTTTTTCATCCGGGATAACGAAGTCGTTAACACCGATCGAAACGCCGGAAATGGTCGAGTAGGCAAAACCGGTGTACATCAGCTGGTCGGCGAAGATCACGGTCTCTTTCAGACCAACCACGCGGTAGCACTGGTTGATCAGCTTGGAGATCGCCTTCTTCTTCATCGACTGGTTGACCACGTCGAACGGCAGGCCGGCAGGCACAACCTGGAACAGCAGCGCACGGCCGACAGTGGTGTCGACGATACGGGTGTTCTTGGTGATGCTGCCATCACGATCTTTCACGGTCTCGTTGATACGGACCTTGATTTTCGCGTGCAGGGCGGCTTCGCCGGCGCGGAATACGCGGTCGACTTCCTGCAGGTCGGCGAACACGCGACCTTCGCCCTTGGCGTTGATGGCTTCGCGGGTCATGTAGTACAGACCCAGTACAACGTCCTGCGACGGAACGATGATTGGCTCACCGTTGGCTGGCGACAGGATGTTGTTGGTCGACATCATCAGCGCGCGCGCTTCGAGCTGGGCTTCCAGGGTCAGCGGCACGTGAACGGCCATCTGGTCACCGTCGAAGTCGGCGTTGTACGCGGCGCAGACCAGCGGGTGCAGCTGAATCGCCTTACCTTCGATGAGCACAGGCTCGAACGCCTGGATACCCAGACGGTGAAGGGTCGGTGCACGGTTGAGCAGTACGGGGTGTTCGCGAATCACTTCGGCGAGAACGTCCCACACCTCTGGCAGCTCGCGCTCGACCATTTTCTTGGCGGCCTTGATGGTGGTCGCCAGACCACGCATTTCCAGCTTGCCGAAAATGAACGGCTTGAACAGCTCGAGGGCCATTTTCTTCGGCAGACCGCACTGGTGCAGACGCAGGGTCGGACCTACGGTAATTACCGAACGGCCGGAGTAGTCCACGCGCTTGCCGAGCAAGTTCTGACGGAAGCGACCTTGCTTACCTTTGATCATGTCGGCCAGGGACTTCAGCGGACGCTTGTTCGAGCCAGTGATGGCGCGACCGCGACGGCCGTTGTCGAGCAGGGCGTCGACCGCTTCCTGCAGCATGCGCTTTTCGTTGCGCACGATGATGTCCGGCGCCGACAGATCGAGCAGGCGCTTCAGACGGTTGTTACGGTTGATCACCCGACGATACAGGTCGTTCAGGTCGGAGGTCGCGAAGCGGCCGCCATCCAGCGGCACCAGCGGACGCAGGTCCGGCGGCAGTACTGGCAGGACGGTCAGGACCATCCACTCAGGCAGGTTGCCCGAGCCCTGGAAAGCTTCCATCAGCTTCAGGCGCTTGGACAGCTTCTTGATCTTGGTTTCCGAGTTGGTCTGCGGAATCTCTTCGCGCAGGCGGCCGATCTCGTGCTCCAGGTCGATAGCGTGCAGCAGCTCGCGGACAGCCTCGGCACCCATACGGGCGTCGAAGTCGTCACCGAACTCTTCCAGCGCTTCGAAGTACTGCTCGTCGTTGAGCAGCTGACCCTTCTCGAGGGTGGTCATGCCCGGGTCGATTACGACGTAGCTCTCGAAGTAGAGCACGCGCTCGATGTCACGCAGGGTCATGTCCATCAGCAGGCCGATACGGGACGGCAGCGACTTCAGGAACCAGATGTGGGCAACTGGCGAAGCCAGTTCGATGTGCGCCATGCGCTCACGACGAACCTTGGCCAGGGCGACTTCGACGCCGCACTTCTCGCAGATCACACCACGGTGTTTCAGGCGCTTGTACTTACCGCACAGGCACTCGTAGTCCTTGACTGGGCCAAAGATCTTGGCGCAGAACAGGCCGTCACGCTCAGGCTTGAACGTACGGTAGTTGATGGTTTCCGGCTTCTTAACTTCACCGAACGACCACGAACGGATCATCTCAGGCGACGCCAGACCGATGCGGATGGCGTCGAACTCTTCGACTTGACCCTGGTTTTTCAGCAAATTCAGTAGGTCTTTCAAGGCCTTTCCTCCTGGCGGAGCAGGGAGCGGGCATTGCCTGCCCCACTCCCCTTCGCGTCACGTGTTATTCGGTTTCCAGATCGATGTCGATACCGAGCGAACGGATCTCTTTGATCAACACGTTGAAGGACTCGGGCATGCCCGGCTCCATACGGTGATCGCCATCCACGATGTTCTTGTACATCTTGGTACGGCCGTTCACGTCGTCCGACTTCACTGTGAGCATTTCTTGCAGGGTGTATGCCGCGCCGTATGCTTCCAGCGCCCACACTTCCATCTCCCCGAAACGCTGACCACCGAACTGCGCCTTACCACCCAGCGGCTGCTGGGTAACCAGGCTGTAGGAACCAGTGGAACGCGCGTGCATCTTGTCGTCCACCAAGTGGTTCAGCTTGAGCATGTACATGTAACCCACGGTCACAGGACGCTCGAACTTGTTGCCGGTACGGCCATCGAACAGCACCATCTGGCCGCTTTCTGGCAGGTCTGCCAGTTTCAGCATGGCCTTGATCTCACGCTCCTTGGCACCGTCGAAGACTGGGGTGGCCATCGGCACGCCTTTCTTCAGGTTGTTCGCCAGGGCGAGGATCTCTTCGTCGGTGAACTCTTCCAGGTTCTCCTGACGACCACCGATCTCGTTGTAGATCTCGGTGAGGAAGGTGCGCAGTTCAGCGGCTTTACGCTGCTCTTCGATCATGCGGTCGATCTTCTCGCCCAGACCCTTGGCCGCGAGGCCCAGGTGGGTTTCGAGGATCTGACCGACGTTCATACGCGAAGGTACGCCCAACGGGTTCAGAACGACGTCGACCGGAGTACCGTTGGCATCATGCGGCATGTCTTCGACCGGCATGATCACCGAGACCACACCTTTGTTACCGTGACGGCCGGCCATCTTGTCGCCCGGCTGGATGCGACGGCGGATTGCCAGGTAGACCTTGACGATCTTCAGTACGCCCGGAGCCAGGTCATCGCCTTGCTGCAGCTTGCGCTTCTTGTCTTCGAACTTGTCGTCCAGCAGGCGACGGCGATCGACGATGTACTGCTGAGCCTTTTCCAGCTGCTCGTTCAGTGCATCTTCGGCCATGCGCAGTTTGAACCACTGGCCGTGCTCCAGACCGTTCAGCACGTCGTCGGTGATCACGGTGCCTTTCTTCAGGCCCGCGCCACCGTCGACCACCTGGCCGTTCAGGGCAGAACGCAGACGCTCGAAGGTCGCGCCTTCGACGATGCGGAACTCTTCGTTGAGGTCCTTGCGGATCTCGTCCAGCTGCATCTTCTCGATGGCCAGGGCGCGGCTGTCGCGCTCGACACCGTCACGGGTGAAGACCTGGACGTCGATGACGGTACCCTTGGTGCCGGTCGGCACGCGCAGGGAGGTGTCTTTGACGTCGCTGGCCTTCTCGCCGAAGATCGCACGCAGCAGTTTTTCTTCCGGCGTCAGCTGGGTCTCGCCTTTCGGAGTGACTTTGCCGACCAGGATGTCGCCAGCGCCGACTTCGGCACCCACGTAGACGATACCGGCTTCGTCCAGCTTGTTCAGCGCAGCCTCACCCACGTTCGGGATGTCCGCGGTGATTTCCTCTGGGCCAAGCTTGGTGTCACGGGCCACACAGGTCAGTTCCTGGATGTGGATCGTGGTGAAGCGGTCTTCCTGGACCACACGCTCGGACAGGCAGATGGAGTCTTCGAAGTTGAAGCCGTTCCACGCCATGAACGCGATGCGCATGTTCTGACCCAGTGCCAGCTCACCCATGTCGGTGGACGGACCATCGGCCATGATGTCGCTACGCTGAACCTTGTCACCTTTGCTGACCAGCGGACGCTGGTTGATGCAGGTGTTCTGGTTGGAGCGGGTGTACTTGGTCAGGTTGTAGATATCCACACCTGCTTCACCGGTCTCGACTTCATCATCGTTCACGCGAACAACGATACGGCTGGCGTCGACCGAGTCGATCACACCACCGCGGCGAGCAACCACGCAGACACCGGAGTCACGGGCGACGTTGCGCTCCATGCCGGTACCTACCAGCGGCTTGTCGGCACGCAGGGTCGGTACAGCCTGACGCTGCATGTTCGAACCCATCAACGCACGGTTGGCGTCGTCGTGCTCGAGGAACGGAATCAGCGACGCTGCGACCGAAACTACCTGCTTCGGCGAAACGTCCATCAGGGTGACGTCTTCCGGCGCCTTGACGGTGAATTCGTTCAGGTGACGAACGGCTACCAGCTCGTCGATCAGCTGCTTCTTCTCGTTCATCGCGGCCGAAGCCTGGGCGATGACGTGATCGGCTTCTTCGATCGCCGACAGGAACACGATGTCGTCGCTGACCACACCCTCTTTCACCACGCGGTACGGGCTTTCCAGGAAGCCGTACTGGTTAGTGCGGGCATAGGCCGCCAGGGAGTTGATCAGACCGATGTTCGGACCTTCAGGGGTCTCGATCGGGCACACACGGCCGTAGTGGGTCGGGTGTACGTCACGGACTTCGAAGCCGGCGCGCTCACGGGTCAGACCACCAGGGCCGAGTGCGGAGACACGGCGCTTGTGGGTGATCTCGGAGAGCGGGTTGTTCTGGTCCATGAACTGCGAGAGCTGGCTGGAACCGAAGAACTCTTTCACCGCCGCCGCAACCGGCTTGGCGTTGATCAGGTCCTGCGGCATCAGGCCTTCGCTTTCAGCCATCGACAGACGCTCTTTGACCGCGCGCTCGACGCGCACCAGGCCAACGCGGAACTGGTTCTCAGCCATCTCGCCGACACAACGGACGCGACGGTTACCCAGGTGGTCGATGTCGTCGACGATGCCCTTGCCGTTACGGATGTCGACCAGGGTCTTGAGGACCTCGACGATGTCTTCCTTGCTCAGTACGCCCGAACCTTCGATCTCGGTGCGACCGATACGACGGTTGAACTTCATGCGACCAACGGCCGACAGGTCGTAACGCTCGGCGCTGAAGAACAGGTTGTTGAACAGGGTCTCGGCGGCGTCCTTGGTTGGCGGCTCGCCTGGACGCATCATGCGGTAGATCTCGACCAGCGCTTCCAGTTGGTTGCTGGTGGTGTCGATCTTCAGGGTGTCCGAGATGAACGGACCGCAGTCGATGTCGTTGGTGTACAGGGTCTCGATGCGGACAACCTGGGCCTTGGCGATCTTCACCAGCAGGTCGGTGGTCAGCTCGGTGTTGCACTCGGCGATGATCTCGCCGGTGGCAGGATGCACGATCGCCTTGGCGGTGGTGCGACCCAGTACGTACTCCAGCGGCACGTCCAGCTCTTTCACGCCAGCCTTTTCCAGCTGGTTGATGTGGCGCGCAGTGATACGGCGGCCTTGCTCGACGATGACCTTGCCGCTGCCGTCATGGATGTCCATGACCGCAACTTCACCACGCAGACGCTGAGGCACCAGCTCCAGGCTCAGTTTCTCGCCGGACAGGTGGAACACGTTGGTGGTGTAGAAGGTGTTGAGTACTTCTTCGGTGCTGTAGCCTAGCGCGCGCAGCAGTACCGAGGCCGGCAGTTTGCGGCGACGGTCGATACGCACAAACACGCAGTCCTTCGGGTCGAACTCGAAGTCCAGCCAGGAACCGCGGTAAGGGATGATGCGCGCGGAGTAAAGCAGCTTGCCCGAGCTGTGGGTCTTGCCACGGTCGTGGTCGAAGAACACACCCGGCGAGCGGTGCAGCTGAGACACGATCACACGCTCGGTACCGTTGATTACGAAGGTACCGTTCTCAGTCATCAGGGGGATTTCACCCATGTAGACTTCTTGCTCTTTGATGTCCTTGATCGCTTTGTTCGACGATTCCTTGTCGAAGATGATCAGGCGCACCTTCACCCGCAGCGGGACCGCGAAGGTCACACCACGCAGGACACATTCCTTCACATCGAACGCCGGCTCGCCCAGGCGATAGCCGACGTACTCCAGGGCAGCATTGCCGGAGTAGCTGATGATCGGGAATACCGATTTGAAGGCCGCATGCAGGCCGACGTCGCGGAACTGATCCTTGGATGCTCCCGCCTGCAGGAATTCGCGATACGAATCCAGCTGGATGGCCAGGAGGTAAGGCACATCCATGACGTCCGGCAACTTGCTAAAGTCCTTGCGGATACGTTTTTTCTCAGTGTATGAGTAAGCCATCAGCATTCCCCAGCTTGGTCACCTGCTTGTTTGGCATCTCCCGGCGGGAGCAGCCAGAAAATCGTGCAAACCCCATGGTTTGCGCCACCGATATGGTGGTTGCCACTTCGCTATCGGGGCCGACCTGATCGGCCGCCAATAACGGAAAAAGGCCGGTGGCATAAGCCACCAGCCATCAGCCCTTCGCTTAACGCTCGGACTGGAGTCGCAAAGTCGAAATTACTTCAGCTCGACTTTGGCGCCTGCTTCTTCCAGCTTCTTCTTAGCGTCTTCAGCGGCTTCTTTCGAAACGCCTTCAGCTACAACCTGAGGAGCGCCATCGACTTTCTCTTTGGCTTCTTTCAGGCCCAGACCGGTCAGCTCGCGAACGGCCTTGATCACGTTCACTTTCTTGTCGCCGGCTTCAACCAGAACAACGTTGAACTCGGTCTGCTCTTCAACAACGGCAGCAGCAGCAGCTGGGCCAGCAGCGGCAACAGCAGCGGTAACGCCGAAGGTTTCTTCCATGGCTTTGATCAGCTCAACAACTTCCAGAACGGTTTTCTGGCCGATTGCTTCGATGATTTGCTCGTTAGTCAGGGACATGACTTAAATCCTGTATTGGGGTGACAGCCTACGCAGCCATCAAATTAAACATATGATTTTGAAAGAGGTTACGCGGCCTTAGGCAGCAGCAGCTTCTTTCTGGTCGCGAACGGCCGCCAGAGTACGAGCCAGCTTGCTGGTGGCGCCTTGAATAACGCTCATCAGACGTGCGATAGCTTCGTCACGGGTCGGCAAGGTAGCCAGTACATCGATCTGGTTGGCGGCAATGAAATTGCCGTCAAACGCAGCTGCCTTGATCTCGAACTTGTCCTGACCCTTGGCGAACTCTTTGAACAGACGAGCAGCAGCGCCCGGGTGTTCGTTGGAGAAAGCAATCAGGGTCGGGCCTTTGAACGCGTCGTTGAGGATCGAGAATTCGGTGCCTTCAACAGCGCGCTTGAGCAGGGTATTACGTACGACACGCACGTAAACGCCAGCCTCGCGGGCCTCTTTACGGAGTCCGGTCATTGCGCTTACAGTCACACCACGGGCATCAGCCACGACAGCGGACAGAGCGACTTTGGCAGCCTCGTTGACTTCAGCGACGATGGCCTTCTTGTCTTCGAGTTTAATTGCCACGGGTTTACTCCTGGTTTCTACCGTTTCATCTGGCCGGAGCCGGATGTCGTTTTGGTGTCTGATTCGCGAACGAATCGGGAGCACCATCTGCGTAGGCTTTAGGTTTAAGGCTTGCGCCGCCTACGGTCTTGGATAGCCCCCGCCAGGCAGGGACCCCAATTTAATAGTCGGTGCGACCAGGTCGCACCGACCGAGCATTACACGTCCAGCGAGCTCTGATCGATGATCAGACCTGGGCCCATGGTGGTGCTCAGGGTAACGCGCTTGACGTAGATACCTTTCGAGGAAGCCGGCTTGATACGCTTCAGATCAGCGATCAGGGCTTCAACGTTTTCCTTCAGCTTGCCGGCTTCGAAGCCGATCTTGCCAACGGAGGTATGGATGATACCGTTCTTGTCGGTACGGTAGCGAACCTGACCAGCCTTGGCGTTCTTCACGGCAGTGGCTACGTCTGGGGTCACGGTACCAACTTTCGGGTTAGGCATCAGGCCGCGAGGACCCAGAACCTGACCCAGCTGACCCACAACGCGCATGGCATCAGGCGATGCGATGACGACGTCATAGTTCAGGTCGCCGCCTTTCATTTCGGCAGCCAGGTCGTCCATACCTACGCGATCAGCGCCGGCAGCCAGAGCGGCTTCAGCAGCTGGACCCTGGGTGAAGACGGCAACACGTACGGTCTTGCCAGTGCCGTGTGGCAGCACAGTAGCGCTACGAACGACCTGGTCGGATTTACGCGGGTCTACACCGAGGTTAACGGCGATGTCGTACGACTCGACGAACTTGGCGGCCGGCAGCGAAGCCAGCAGGGTTGCGGCCTCTTCGAAGTTGTAGGCCTTGCCTGCTTCGATTTTTTCGGCGATAGCCTTTTGGCGCTTGGTCAGCTTAGCCATTACACACCCTCCACGTTCAGGCCCATGCTGCGGGCGGAGCCGGCGATGGTGCGTACAGCAGCGTCCATGTCAGCGGCGGTCAGATCGGCCTGCTTGGCCTTGGCGATCTCTTCCAGCTGAGCACGGGTAACGGTACCGACCTTGACGGTGTTCGGACGAGCCGAACCGCTGGTCAGGCCAGCAGCTTTCTTCAGCAGAACCGAGGCAGGGGTGCTCTTGGTCTCGAAGGTGAAGCTACGGTCACTGTAGACAGTGATGATCACTGGAGTCGGCAGACCTGGCTCTTGACCCTGGGTACGGGCGTTGAAGGCCTTGCAGAATTCCATGATGTTCACACCGTGTTGACCCAGTGCTGGACCAACGGGTGGGCTTGGGTTGGCCTGGCCGGCCTTTACTTGCAGCTTGATGTAAGCCTGAATCTTCTTAGCCATGAGCTACTCCAAATTCGGGTACGAACGCCTGATGGCTCCCCGTATGACTTGCGTTTTATCCCAGTGACGACAAAACCCCGCAGCACATAGGGCTGCGGGGTATGGGATGCTGCGTTCCGCTAGACCTTTTCGACCTGGCTGAACTCGAGCTCCACCGGGGTGGAGCGACCGAAAATGAGCACTGCAACCTGCAGGCGGCTCTTCTCGTAGTTAACTTCTTCGACACTGCCATTGAAGTCGGCAAATGGACCGTCAATGACGCGAACCACTTCACCCGGCTCGAACAGCGTCTTCGGCTTCGGCTTGTCACTGCCGTCGGCAACGCGACGCAGGATGGCCTCAGCTTCTTTATCGGTGATCGGCGCAGGCTTGTCTGCGGTACCACCAATGAAACCCATGACTCGAGGGGTATCCTTGACAAGGTGCCAAGTCCCTTCGTTCATTTCCATCTGGACCAATACATAGCCAGGGAAAAACTTACGCTCGCTCTTGCGCTTCTGGCCATTGCGCATTTCGACGACTTCTTCGGTCGGGACCAGGATCTCGCCGAATTCGTCTTCCATGCCAGCCAGCTTGACGCGCTCGATCAGGGAGCGCATTACATGCTTCTCGTAACCCGAGTAAGCATGCACAACATACCAACGCTTAGCCACGAGACACCCTTAGCCAACGATCAAGGAGACCAACCAGCCGAGCAGGGAATCAAGACCCCACAACAGCAACGCCATGACCAGAACTACAGCCACGACAATCAGCGTGGTCTGAGTGGTTTCTTGGCGGGTCGGCCACACGACTTTACGGATCTCGGTACGAGCTTCCTTCGCCAGCGCAAAGAACGACTTGCCTTTGGCGGTCTGCAGGGCAACGAAGCCAGCGACAGCAGCCAGGGCAAGCAGGACAAGTACGCGATACAGGATCGGAGAAGCGGAGTAATACTGATTACCCACGACACCAACGACTACCAATGCGACAACAGCGAGCCACTTGAACAGATCAAAACGCGATTCTTGGGCTTCAGTTTTGGGAGTCATCGAGGAGGATCCTGTGAGAAGAAAGCCATCACACCGAGGTGAATGGCAGGTCAGGAGGGAATCGAACCCCCAACCTACGGTTTTGGAGACCGTCGCTCTGCCAATTGAGCTACTGACCTATAACGCTGTATCAGGCCGGCCATTATACCGGCCTGATCAAGTAAATCAACTACTTATTCAATAATTTTCGCTACGACGCCGGCGCCGACGGTACGACCGCCTTCACGGATGGCGAAGCGCAGACCGTCTTCCATCGCGATGGTCTTGATCAGGGTGACAGTCATCTGGATGTTGTCACCTGGCATTACCATCTCAACGCCTTCCGGCAGTTCGCAGTTACCGGTCACGTCAGTGGTACGGAAGTAGAACTGAGGACGGTAGCCTTTGAAGAACGGAGTGTGACGGCCGCCTTCTTCCTTCGACAGGACGTAGACTTCTGCGGTGAACTTGGTGTGCGGCTTGACCGAACCTGGCTTGACCAGAACCTGGCCACGCTCAACGTCGTCACGCTTGGTACCACGCAGCAGAACGCCGCAGTTCTCGCCAGCACGACCTTCGTCCAGCAGCTTGCGGAACATCTCAACACCGGTGCAGGTGGTGGTGGTGGTGTCACGCAGACCAACGATTTCCAGCGGATCCTGAACGCGGACGATACCACGCTCGATACGACCGGTAACAACGGTACCACGACCCGAGATCGAGAATACGTCTTCGATCGGCATCAGGAACGGCTGGTCGATGGCACGAACTGGCTCAGGAATGTAGCTGTCCAGAGTCTCTACCAGCTTCTTGACAGCGGTAGTGCCCATTTCGTTGTCGTCTTTGCCTTCCAGGGCCATACGAGCGGAACCGATGATGATCGGAGTGTCGTCGCCTGGGAAGTCGTAGGTGGACAGCAGGTCGCGAACTTCCATCTCGACCAGTTCCAGCAGCTCAGCGTCGTCTACCAGGTCAGCCTTGTTCAGGAAGACCACGATGTACGGAACGCCAACCTGACGGGACAGCAGGATGTGCTCACGGGTTTGTGGCATCGGACCATCGGCGGCCGAGCAAACCAGGATCGCGCCGTCCATCTGGGCAGCACCGGTGATCATGTTCTTCACGTAGTCAGCGTGACCTGGGCAGTCAACGTGAGCGTAGTGACGAATGGTCGAGTTGTACTCAACGTGAGCGGTGTTGATGGTGATACCGCGTGCTTTTTCTTCCGGAGCCGAGTCGATCTTGTCGAACTCAACGATTGCCGAACCGAAAACCTCGGAGCAAACGCGAGTCAGCGCTGCAGTCAGAGTGGTCTTACCGTGGTCAACGTGGCCGATAGTGCCGACGTTAACGTGAGGTAGCGAACGATCAAACTTTTCCTTAGCCATCGATACAGTCCTCCGCAGAAGAAATAGTCATACAGCCTATAAAACAAAGGCAGATATTTTCATATCTGCCTTGTTTATATGGAGCTCTTGAGCGGATTTGAACCGCTGACCTCACCCTTACCAAGGGTGTGCTCTACCAACTGAGCTACAAGAGCGAAACACTTTGTGCAACAACAGCAAACTTGGAGCGGGTAGCGGGAATCGAACCCGCATCATCAGCTTGGAAGGCTGAGGTTCTACCACTAAACTATACCCGCGGAGCTTGCGGCTCTCGCTAAAACTGGTGGAGGGAGAAGGATTCGAACCTTCGAAGCTCTCGCAACGGATTTACAGTCCGTCCCCTTTGACCGCTCGGGAATCCCTCCAGATGTGGCCGGCATTCTATTTGTCTGCCGTCCTAGTGTCAAGCGTTTTTTCAAATTTTTTCAATCAAATCTGAAACTTAGCTGCTTTGACACCGCCTCCAGCTCTACCACCTCGATGGTGTTCCCTGTGAAGCGGGCGCCATTCTATCAAGCTATTCAGCAGTTGCAATACCCTCGCACAAAATAATTTTGTGTTTTAAGTCTTTGAAATCCTTGGAAAGAGTCGAGAGCACCGCAGGGTCCAACAAACGCTCGCTTTCAGGGGCTACCTTGAGCCAGAAACCCTCGGCTCCCGGCAGCTGCCCAACCACCGGCAGGGCGGCGATATCCAGGCTGAGCAGGCGCTGACGCAGGGCATCGAGCTGCTCGCGTGCGGCCAGCCCGCCCACCACCAGGCATTCGTCGCGCCGCCTGGCCGGTGCCGCGGCCCCGGTCTCGCGCAGCAGGCGTATTTCCTGCTGGGAACCTTTGTACAACGATAACGGGGCGACTTCCTTGACCTTAAGTGGAGCCTCCTGCTGATGCCATACGTAATAGACGACGTTGAGCACCACCAACAGCAGAAATAACCAGCGCATAGTCACCTCGACTCGATTGGGCAGGCCATGGCCAGGCCGACAAAGACCAGATCCGGCACGATGCGCGCCTGCGGTGCGGCGTCCTGCACCAGCGGCGCATCGCCCCCAGTCAGGAAGACCGTGAAGTCCTCACCCCAAAGCCCCCTGGCCTGCTCGATCTGGGTACGGGCAAACCCCTGGAGCATGAGCACGCAACCACGCTCGACCGCTTCGACCGTGGAGCGCCCCGGTGCCAGGCTGCCCAGGGCACGCTCGGCCGAGGCATCGTCATAGCGGATTCGCCGGGTGTGGGTGCGCAGCTGACTACGCATCAGCGGCATGCCCGGACAGATATACCCACCGAGGTGCTCACCGTCGGCCGCGACATAGTCGGCCTTGGCCGCGGTACCGAAGTCGATGACCAGGCAGGCGCGACCCGCCAGGTGATAGGCGCCCAGCGCGCCGAGCCAGCGATCCATACCCAGGCGCTGGTAGTCCTCATAGCCATTGCGAACGCCGGCCATTTCTTTCACCGGCTGGGCCACGCGTACCGCGACCCCGAACGAAGACAGGATCAACGCGCACAGCGCCGAAGTTTCTTCTTCACTGCGCACACTGACCATGCGACAGCCGATCAGGCGCAGGGATGAAAGCGCCGCGACGGCCGCAACCAGCGCCTGGTCGGAGTCGACGATACCACCACCATTGATGGTGGCGTCGGCCGCATGGATGACGCGCCACTTGATGAAGCTGTTTCCGCAATCGAGCTCAAGAATCATCACGCAACCTCAGACTGAGCTCGCCACCGCTGAAGCTCTTTTCCACACCTTCCACCTCGAGACGCAAGCCGCCTTGTCCATCCACACCCAACGCCACCCCATCGACGCGAGTGGTGCCGGCGACCAGCGAGACTTTGCGCCCCTGCCACAGGTGCGCCTGCTCCCATTCTTCCTGGAACGCGGCGAAACCATAGCGGCGATGACGAGCCAGCTCGTGCTGCAGCTGCTGGCTGAGCTCCGCCACCAAGCGGTTACGGTCCACCAGTTGTCCGGTCTCGCCGCGCATGGAGGTCCAGGGTTGGTCGATCTGATCCCCGCCCTGCATGTTCACATTGATACCGATGCCCAGCACCACATGACAGACATCCGCCGGATCGCCGACCAGCTCCAGGAGGATGCCGGTGATCTTGCGCCCGCTGGCTAATACATCATTAGGCCATTTCAGCCCGACATCCTTCAGGCCGAACGCCTTCAGCGTGCGCATGACCGCCAGGCCAACCACCAGGCTCAAGCCCTCGAGCTGGCGCATGCCACCATCGATGCGCAGTACCAGGCTGTAATAGAGGTTTTCGGCGAACGGACTGACCCATTGGCGGCCACGACGTCCGCGCCCGGCGCTCTGGCGCTCGGCCAGCACCAGGAACGGCGCGGCTTGCCCCTGCGCGGCGAGCCTCAGACCCTCGGCATTGGTGGAGTCGATGGTGTCGTGAATGAAGGTCGGCCACGCCTCAGCTTCCGAGAACCCGGCGATTGCCTGCGATTCAAGCAGGTTCAGCGGCGCTGCCAGCTGATAGCCACGGCCACGGACCTTGTGAATGGTCAGGTTCAGTTCGCTCTCAAGGTGCTGCAGCTGCTTCCAGACGGCGCTGCGGCTTACCCCGAGGGCGGCCCCCAGGGCTTCACCGGAATGGAACCGGCCATCCTTGAGGAGATTCAACAACTTCAGCATGCCAGTCTCGACTTGGAATAAGGCTGGCATGATAGCCACGCCCCGAGGGCTTGCATAGGAAAAGGGCTACCGCCGGGCTTGCCGCCGGCGCGATGCCTGTGTAGGAGCGGCCTTGTGCCGCGAAAGGGCTGCGTAGCAGAGCCGGGGTTTGTGCATCACGCTGATATCGCCGGGGCCGCGTTGCGGCCCTTTCGCGGCGCAAGGCCGCTCCTACAGGGGGAGACTGTGTTTATTTG
>NZ_JANCLM010000031.1:0-81414 GCF_024259445.1 Pseudomonas sp. DVZ6 | reverse complement strand
ACAAGGCCGCTCCTACATGGGTTGCGTCAAACCTGGGTTCAGAGATCGTCATGGAACAACCAGCCCCCCAACCCGCCTACGTGCTGCACAGCCGCCCCTACAAGGAAACCAGCGCGCTGGTGGACTTCCTCACCCCCCAGGGGCGGGTGCGGGCGGTGCTGCGCCGGGCGCGGGGCAAGGGTGGCAGCCTGGTGCGGCCGTTCGTGCCGCTGGAAGTCGAACTGCGCGGGCGCGGCGAACTGAAGAACGTCGGCCGCCTGGACAGCTCCGGCATTGCCGCCTGGCTGCATGGCGACGCGCTGTTCAGCGGACTCTACCTCAATGAGCTGCTGATGCGCCTGTTGCCCGCCGAGGCGCCGCACCCGGCGTTGTTCGAACACTACACCCTGACCTTGCAGGCCCTGGCCGCCGGGCGGCCGCTGGAGCCGTTGCTGCGCTCCTTCGAATGGCGCCTGCTGGACGAGCTGGGTTATGCCTTCGCTTTGGATCATGACGTCAACGACAGCGCCGTCGTCGCCGAGGGGCTCTATCGCCTGCAGGTGGACGCTGGCCTTGAGCGGGTCGAGCTGTTCCAGCCCGGGCTGTTCAAGGGCAGCGAGCTGCTGGCCCTGGCCCAGGCCGATTGGGAGGCGCCCGGCGCCTTGCTCGCCGCCAAGCGCCTGATGCGCCAGGCCCTGGCGGTGCACCTGGGGCCCAAGCCGCTGGTCAGCCGGGAACTGTTTCGCAAGCGCTGATCAGCACGTATGCTGTGGCCCTCAACCTTCAGGAGTGCCCCTTCGTGACTCACAGCAACCGCATGCTTCTCGGCGTCAACATCGACCACGTGGCGACCTTGCGCCAGGCCCGGGGCACCCGCTATCCGGACCCGGTCAAGGCCGCCCTGGACGCCGAGGAAGCGGGTGCCGACGGCATCACCGTGCACCTGCGCGAAGACCGCCGGCATATCCAGGAGCGCGACGTGCTGCTGCTCAAGGACGTGCTGCAGACCCGCATGAACTTCGAGATGGGCGTCACCGAAGAGATGATGGCCTTCGCCGAGAAGATCCGCCCGGCGCATATCTGTCTGGTGCCGGAAACCCGCCAGGAACTGACTACCGAAGGCGGCCTCGATGTGGCCGGCCAGGAAGCGCGGATCAAGGCGGCGGTCGAGCGCCTGTCGCGCACTGGCGCCGAGGTGTCGCTGTTCATCGATGCCGACGAGCGGCAGATCGAGGCTTCGCGCCGTGTCGGCGCGCCGGCCATCGAGCTGCACACCGGCCGCTATGCGGACGCCGAGACACCGACCGAGGTGGCAGAGGAGCTCAAGCGTATTGTCGATGGCGTGGCATTTGGCGTTAGCCAGGGCCTGATCGTCAATGCCGGCCATGGCCTGCACTACCACAACGTCGAGGCCGTGGCCGCGATCAAGGGCATCAACGAACTGAACATCGGCCACGCGCTGGTGGCCCATGCGCTGTTTGTCGGTTTCAAGGCGGCGGTAGCAGAGATGAAGGCACTGATCGTCGCCGCTTCGCGCTGATCAGCGCTCTTCAGTACCGGCCCTTTCGCGGGTAAACCGGTCCCACAGGTACTGGGCAAGCCCCAGGGCTGGTGAGATCCCTGTGGGAGCGGGTTTACCCGCGAAGAGGCCGGCGCTGGCGGTGGATCACTCGGCCTGGAACACCAGGGTGAAGCGAGTCGGGCCCGCTGGTTGGCTCTGAACCTCCACCCGCCCCCCATGCAACTGCATGATCGACTTGACGATCGCCAGCCCCAACCCCGTCCCGCCTTCCAATCGCGAACGCCCGGCCCCGGCCCTGTAGAACCGCTCGAACAGGTGCGGCAAATGCGCCTCGCCAATCCCCGGCCCGCGATTTTCCACCCACACGCAGACCTGGTCACCGACTCGCTCAATCCCCACGGCCACCGGCTGGCCTTCAGGGCCATGGCGAATCGCATTGCTCAGCAGGTTCGACAGCGCCCGCTGGAACATCAGCTTGTCCGCCATCGCGGTACCCCAGCCTTGCAAGTGCAGGGAGATGCCCTTGAGCTCGGCGCTGAAGGTGAACAGCTCACTCACCCGCGCCACTTCGTCTGCCAGCGCCACAGGGGTCAGTGCCACCTGGGTCTGCGGCTGGCTGACCTGGGCCAGGAACAGCATGTCGTTGATGATGCGGTTGAGCCGGGTCAGCTCTTCGACGCTGTCCTCCAGCGCCTCGCGATACTTGTCGCCATCACGCTCGCGGGCCAGGGTCACCTGGGCCTTGCCCATCAGGTTGCCGATCGGCGTGCGCAGTTCGTGGGCCAGGTCGTCGGAAAACTGCGACAGCTGGCGCACGCCCTGGTCGAGCCGGTCGAGCATGACGTTGATGGCACGGGCCAGGTCGGCCAGCTCGGCAGGCAGGCCCTCGTCCGGCAGGCGATGCGCCAGGTCCTGGGTCGAGACCTGCCCGGCGATCCGGCGAAAGTGCCGCAGCGGGCGCAGGCCGCGCTGCACCAGCTTCCACGCGGCGATGCCGATCAGCACCAGCAGCAGCGGCAGGGCCAGCAGGGTCGAGTTCAGGTAGGCCTGCAACAGGCTGTTGTCATCGCTGCGGTTGAGCGACATCAGCACCTTGACCGGGGTGTCGTCGCGCAGGCGCATCAGGCGGCTGGCAGTGAGGATCTGATTACCATCATCGTCGCGCCAGGTATGGAAGGTCAGCTGGTTGTCGGCCTCCTGGTTCAGCAGGTGCTGCGACTGCAGCGCCGGCCCCAGGCTGAGCAGGGCGGGGTGGCGGCCGTTGACGGCCAGCACGCTGAGGCTGAGGTTGTCGTGCCCCATGACCAGGTCGAGCAGGGGGTGGGCGCGGGCACCCAGATCGTCGCTGCGCAGATCGACGCGCAGGTTGTGTTCGACCTGTTGCATCTTGCGCGCCAGGTCCTTACGCGCCCGGCTGTCCAGCTCGTGGTCGAGGGCGAACACCGCCAGGCACGCCAGCAGCAAGACCAGCGCCGCGCCCAGCAAGGTGACGGTCAGGCCCAGGCGCAGCGACAGGCTGGAGCGCTTCACGTCCGTGCCTCGAGCACGTAGCCGACGCCGCGCAGGGTGTGGATCAGCTTGTCCTCGAACGGGTCGTCGATCTTTGCCCGCAGGCGGCGGATCGACACCTCCACCACGTTGGTGTCGCAGTCGAAGTTCATGTCCCACACCAGCGAGATGATCTGCGTGCGCGACAGCACCTCGCCGCTCTGGCGCATCAGCAGGTGCAACAGGGCGAATTCCTTGGCGGTCAGGTCGATGCGCTGGCCGCCGCGCCAGGCCCGGTGGCGGCCGGGGTCGAGTTCGAGGTCGGCGACCTTCAGCGTGCTTGGCTGCAGATGCTGGTCGTTGCGCCGCAACAGGCTGCGGATGCGCGCCAGCAGTTCGGGGAACTCGAAGGGCTTGAGCAGATAGTCGTCAGCGCCCAGGTCCAGCCCCTTGACCCGGTCGGCCAGGCGGCCATGGGCGGTGAGCATCATGATCCGCGTCGAGGATTCGGCGCGCAGGCGCTGCAGCACGCCCCAGCCATCGAGCCCGGGCAGGTTGACATCGAGGATCACCAGGTCGTACGCCTGCTGGCGGGCCAGGTGCAGGCCGTCGGTGCCGGTGTGGGCGCAATCGACCACGTAGCCGTTCTCGCGCAGGCCCTGTTGCAGGTAGTCGGCGGTGCGGGGTTCGTCCTCGATGATCAGTAGGCGCATGGTCGGGCTCTGTGTGGAAAGGGGGCGATTCTCGACCCTGTAGTGACATCAGGGTCAAGCGGCGAGGATGTTACTGGATGCGAATGGGCAAGCGGCGGGAATAACGGATTTGTAATACGCGGGTCATGTGCCTGACAGGGCGATCCTGTGCGAGCGGGCTTGCCCCGCGATGCGGTTGTCTTGCAGGACTGTAATGTCCGCCTCACCTTGGCGTTAGCTGCCGCTTGCGATGATGGCCCTGTCGAAACGGTTAACACGAGGCAAGCACGATGAACCTGACCAAGTACCTGCTGCTGGCGATTCTCGCCTTGGGCAGCACCAGTGTTTTCGCCGAGGGTGGCGCGGAACGTTCGAAGCAATTCTGGCAAGCGTTCCGCGACGACCAGGCTCGCCTGCACGGCGACAAGCAGCAGGCGCTGGCCGAGCGCGAGGCCGAGGAAAAGGCCCGCGAACTGGCCAAGGACTGAGTACCACACACCTGCACCGCGACAGCTCCTCGGCGCAGGTGACCCTGGGCGCCCGAACGGGCGCCTTTTTTTATTTGCGTGCCAGCAATGTGGCGCGACGCGGGGCCGGCAGGCCTTCGACGGTCTTGCCGTGGTCGTTCGGGTCGAGGAAGTCGCCCAGCGACTGGTAGCGCATCCACTCGGTGCTGCGCTGCTCCTCGATGCTGGTGACGCTGACATCGACGCAGCGCACATCGCTGAAGCCGGCGCGGCGCAGCCAGCGCTCCAGGGCCGGCACCGACGGCAGGAACCAGACGTTGCGCATCTGCGCGTAGCGATCCTCGGGTACCAGCACCTGGTTTTCGTCACCCTCGATCACCAGGGTTTCCAGCACCAGTTCACCGCCCTTGACCAGGCAGTCCTTGAGCGCCAGCAGGTGCTCGATGGGCGAGCGGCGGTGGTAGAACACGCCCATGGAGAACACGGTGTCGAAGCCTTCGAGGTTGGCCGGCAGCTCTTCGAGGGCGAACGGCAGGTGCCAGGCCGGCAGTTCAGGCAGGTACTGCTGCACGGCCTGGAACTGGCAGAAGAACAGCCAGTTGGGGTCCACGCCGATGACCATGTCGGCGCCGGCGCCGAGCATACGCCACTGGTAGTAGCCGTTGCCGCAGCCGACGTCGAGCACACGCTTGCCCTTGAGGTCCAGGTGCGGGCCGACCCGCGACCATTTCCAGTCCGAGCGCCATTCGGTGTCGACATGCACGCCGAACAGGTCGAACGGGCCCTTGCGCCAGGGCGACAGGCCCATCAGCGCCTGGCGCATCTGCGCCCGGGTGGCGTCGTCGCAGGTGCAGTCCAGGCGCAGGCCGTCGACCAGGTCGATCTCGCTCGGGGTCAGCTGCGGCAGTGCCTCGAGGGCGCCACGCCAGCGGTCGAGGTCGCCGTGGCCCTTTTCCAGCTTGGCTTCGAGTTGCGCCTGCAGGCCCTGGGACCAGGTGGCAAGGGGCGTGCCCGCCAGGCGGCGGACGAGGGGGGACAGATCGATCATGGCAGGGCTATCAGCGAGGCGAAGTTGAGGCATTGGAACCAGGGCACGACCTTGGAGAAACCGGCAGCGCGCAGGCGCTGTTCATGGGTCTCCAGGGTGTCGGGCTTCATCACGTTCTCGATGGCACTGCGCTTCTGGGCGATTTCCAGTTCGCTGTAGCCATTGGCACGCTTGAAGTCCAGGTGCAGTTCGTTGAGCAGGTCCTGCTCCTGCGCGTCGGTGAAGCGCAGTTTTTCCGAGAGGATCAGCGCACCGCCCGGCAACAGGGCCTGGCGGATGCGGCCCAGCAGCTCCAGGCGCTGCTCGGGGGCGACGAACTGCAGGGTGAAGTTCATCGCCACCACCGAGGCGGGCTCGAAGGGCAGGGCGAGGATGTCGGCCTCCAGCACCTGCACCGGCAGCAGCTCCTGGAACATCGAGTCCTGGGCGGTGAGGTACTGGCGGCAGCGCTCGACCATGGCCGCGGAGTTGTCCACCGCGATGACCCGGCAGCCGTCCGTGCGCACATGGCGACGCAGCGCCTGGGTCACCGCGCCCAGCGAGGCGCCGAGGTCGTACAGCGCGGAGTTCGGCTGGGCGAAGCGCGCGGCCAGCACGCCGAGGTTCTCGACGATGGTCGGGTAACCGGGCACCGAGCGCTTGATCATGTCCGGGAACACCTGCACCACGTCTTCGTTGAAGACGAAGTCGGGCACCTGCTCCAGGGGTTGGGCGAATAGGCGGTCGGGTTGTTTGCTCACGGGTGGGTCCAGGCGGCTGGCAATCTACAGGGGCGGCATTCTAGCCAAACCACGGCAAGCTTGCATGATTCGCTGACCGGCGCCGCCCGCTTACTTGACCCGGATGGCGCAATCGAAGGTCTGCACCGGGCGCACTTCCGGGGCCCACGGCTGCTGGTAGACCAGGATCAGGTGACCCTCGCCGGCGGCCTTGGCCTGGAAACGCCAGGTGGAAAGCCCGCCGCTGCCGACGATGCCGGCTTGTTCCGGTGAGTTGTATACCTCGGGGCCGAGGCTGCGCAGGATCTCCGGGGCCGGGTTCTGCAGCAGCCAGCGGTAGCCGGTGGTGGGGTTGCTGGGCAGCGTGAGGGTCATGGTCTGGCCGACGACCAGACGCTTGGGGCACTCGCTATCGCCGTCCAGTTCGACGGTGTGTTGCGGGTGCTGGGCGCAGGCGGTGAGCAGGGCCAGGCCCAGGGGGACGAGCAGACGAGGGGCGATCATGTTGGCTCCTGAGGCTGAAGTTGCCTGAGGATAACCGAAGCTGTCGGAAGTTTGTGTGGTCTGTGCGGGCCAGATCGCGGGGCAAGCCCGCTCCTACAGGTTCCTGCAGGAGCGGGCTTGGGCTTTTTAGAACAGCACTTTCGCCACGTCGGCGAAGCGCTTGGCGAAATGCACGGTCAAGCCTTCCTTCAGGTATTCGGGCAATTCCTCGAAATCGCCACGGTTGGCCTCCGGCAGGATCAGTTCGAAGATCTTCTGCCGGCGCGCCGCGATCACCTTCTCGCGCACCCCGCCGATCGGCAGCACCTGGCCGGTCAGGGTCAGCTCGCCGGTCATCGCCACGCCCTTTTTCGGCGCCTGGTCACGGGCCAGCGACAGCAGGGCGCTGGCCATGGTCACGCCGGCGCTGGGGCCGTCCTTCGGCGTGGCGCCTTCAGGGACATGCAGGTGGATGAAGGCCTCGTTGAAATAACCCGGCGTACCGCCGAACTGCTTCAGGTTCGAGCTGACGTAGCTGTAGGCGATCTCCGCCGACTCCTTCATCACCTCGCCCAGCTGTCCGGTGAGCTTGAGGCCACGACTGAGGGTATGGATGGGGGTGGCTTCGATGGGCAGGGTCGCACCGCCCATGCTGGTCCAGGCCAGGCCGGTGATCACGCCCTTGCCGGCCAGCACCTGTTCGCTGCGGAACACCGGCATGCCCAGGGCGGGCTCCAGGTCCTTGGCGGCAATCCTGATCTTGGCCTCGGGGTCCTCGAGCAGCTTGACCACCGACTTGCGCACCAGCTTGCCCAGCTGTTTTTCCAGCTGCCGCACCCCGGCTTCGCGGGCGTAGCCTTCGATCACCGCGCGCAGGGCGGCGTCGTTGATGCCCAGGCTGGCCTTGGACACGCCGGCCTTCTCCAGTTGCTTGGGCCACAGGTGACGCTTGGCGATGGCCAGCTTCTCTTCGGTGATGTAGCCGGACAGGCGGATCACTTCCATGCGGTCGAGCAAGGGGCCGGGGATCGAGTCGAGGGTGTTGGCGGTGCAGACGAACAGCACCTTGGACAGGTCCAGGCGCAGGTCCAGGTAATGGTCGAGGAAGTCGACGTTCTGCTCGGGGTCGAGGGTCTCCAGCAGCGCCGAGGCCGGGTCGCCCTGGTAGCTCTGGCCCATCTTGTCGATCTCGTCGAGCATGATCACCGGGTTCATCACCTCGACTTCCTTCAGCGCCTGCACCAGCTTGCCCGGCTGGGCGCCGATATAGGTGCGGCGGTGGCCCTTGATCTCGGCCTCGTCGCGCATACCGCCGACACTGAAGCGGTAGAACGGCCGGCCCAGGGATTCGGCGATGGACTTGCCGATGCTGGTCTTGCCCACGCCCGGCGGGCCCACCAGCAGCACGATGGAGCCGCTGATCTCACCCTTCCAGGCGCCCACGGCGAGGAACTCGAGGATACGTTCCTTGATGTCGTCCAGGCCCGCGTGGTGGCGGTCGAGCACCTTGCGCGCGTGCTTGAGGTCGAGCTTGTCCTTGCCGTACATGCCCCAGGGCAGGGCCGTGGCCCATTCCAGGTAGTTGCGGGTAACGGCGTACTCCGGCGAGCCGGTCTCGAGGATGGCCAGCTTGCCCATCTCTTCGTCGATGCGTTTTTTCGCCTGGTCAGGCAGGGTCTTGCCCTCCAGGCGCTGCTGGAACTGCTCCAGGTCGGCGCTGCGGTCGTCCTTGGTCAGGCCCAGCTCCTGCTGGATGACCTTGAGCTGCTCCTTGAGGAAGAACTCGCGCTGGTGCTCGCCGATCTGCCGGTTCACCTCGGCGGAGATCTCGTTCTGCAGCCGGGCCACCTCGACTTCCTTGCGCAGCATCGGCAGGACCTTTTCCATGCGCTTGAGCATGGGCACGCAGTCGAGCACTTCCTGCAGCTGGTTGCCGGTGGCCGAGGTGAGGGCGGCGGCAAAGTCGGTCAGTGGCGACGGGTCGTTGGGGCTGAAGCGGTTGAGGTAGTTCTTCAGCTCTTCGCTGTACAGCGGGTTGAGCGGCAGCAGCTCCTTGATCGCGTTGATCAGGGCCATGCCGTAGGCCTTGACCTCGTCGGTGGGCTCGGCCGGCTGGCGTGGGTAGTCGACTTCCACCAGGTAGGGCGGGCGATGGTGCTTGAGCCAGGTGCGGATGCGCACCCGGGTCAGGCCCTGGGCGACGAACTGCAGCTTGCCGCCTTCGCGGCTGGCGTGGTGCACCTTCACCAGCGTGCCGTACTCGGGCAGGGCCTTGGTGTCGAAGTGGCGGTGGTCTTCCGGCGGGGTGTCCATGAAGAACAGCGCCAGGGAGTGGTGCGGGGTCTTGGCGACCAGGTCGAGGGTTTCGGCCCAGGGTTCTTCGTTGACGATCACCGGCAGCACTTGCGCGGGGAAGAACGGGCGGTTGTGGATCGGGATCACGTAGACCTTGTCCGGCAGCTGCTGGCCGGGCAGGGCGAGGTGGTGGCCGGGGGTGGCCGAGGTATCGAGGTGTTCGACTTCGCTGTGTTCGTCGGGATGTTCCGGGAAATCCTGCTGGTCGCTCATGGGGCACCTGCGTGAATGGCTATGGTGCTTAGATGGGGCAGGGGAGGATGGGTTTCAATGGTGTAGGAGCGGCCTTGTGCCGCGAAAGGGCCGCAGAGCGGCCCCGGCAATCTTTGCATCTGCGTTGATAACCGGGGCCGCTCTGCGGCCTTTCGCGGCACAAGGCCGCTCCTACAGGGCTGCTTGCCAGACGGGGCTGGCTTACTCAGCCAATTTGTAAGCGATGATGTAATCACCCATGCGGGTGCCCAGCGAGCCATGGCCGCCGGCGGTCACCAGCACGTACTGCTTGCCGTCCTTGCCGGTGTAGGTCATCGGCGTGGCCTGGCCGCCTGCCGGCAGGCGGCCCTTCCACAGCTCCTGGCCGTTCTTCACGTCATAGGCGCGCAGGTACTGGTCCAGGGTGCCGCTGAGGAAGCCCACGCCACCGGCGGTGACGATCGAGCCACCCATGCTCGGCACGCCCACCGGCATACCGATCGGCACCGGGGTGCTGTCGCGGGTGGTGCCGTTCTTGTGCTTCCACACCACCTTGTTGGTGAACAGGTCGATGGCCGCCACATAGCCCCAGGCTGGCGCCTGGCACGGGATGCCCAGCGGCGACATGAACGGGTGCATGGTTACCGCGTATGGCGCGCCGGCGTTCGGCTGCACGCCGCTGGTCTCGCTTTCGCGCTTGCTGCCTTCGGCTACCTGCTCACGCGGGATCATCTTCGACACGAAGGCCATGTAGTTCGGCGAGGTGAAGAGGATCTGGCGCACCGGGTCGACCGACACGCTGCCCCAGTTGAACACGCCGACGTTGCCCGGGTAGACCAGGCTGCCCTGCTCGGACGGCGGGGTGTACTGGCCTTCGTAGCGCAGGCTGCGGAACTGGATGCGGCAGAGCATCTGGTCGAACGGCGTGGCGCCCCACATGGCCTGTTCGGTCAGCTCGGGGCCGAGCAGGTTGAGGTCGGAGCGGGCCTGGGTCGGCGCGGTGTGGTCGCCTTTCACGGCGCCCTGCGGTACCGGGATCTCGCGGATCGGCACGATCGGCGTGCCGTCGCGGCGGTCGAGCACGTACAGGCTGCCTTGCTTGGTCGGCACGATGACCGCCGGCTTGACGCCGTCGTCGGTCTTCAGGTGAACCAGGGTCGGCTGGCTGCCAACGTCCATGTCCCACAGGTCGTGGTGGGTGAACTGGTAGTTCCAGCGCGCCTTGCCGGTGGCCAGGTCCAGGGCGACGATGCCGGCGCTGTATTTCTCGGCGCCGGGAGTGCGGTCGGCGCCCCACTGGTCGGGGGTCTGGTTGCCCAGCGGCAGGTAGATCATGCCGAGGTCTTCATCGACGCTGGCGATCGACCACATGTTGGCCGAGTTGCGGCTGTACATTTTCCCGTCGGCCAGGGGCTTGGTGTCGTCCGGGTTGTTGCTGTCCCAGTTCCACACCAGGTGGCCGTCGTGCACGTCGTAGGCGCGGATCACGCCGGACGGCTCGTTGGTCGACTCGTTGTCGGTGACGTGGCCACCGATGATCACCAGGCTACGGGTGATCGCCGCCGGCGAGGTGGAGTAGTAGCCACCGGCGGTGAACGGGCCGATGCCGCGGGTCAGGTCGATCACGCCCTGGTTGGCGAAGCCTTCGCAGACCTTGCCGGTGTCGGCGTTGATGGCGATCAGGCGGGCGTCGGCGGTGGGCAGGTAGAGGCGGCGCGGGCAGGCCTGGGCCACGGCCTGGCCTGCGTCGGTGATCTTCGGCGCGGGGCTGCCGTCACGGCTGACGTAGCTGTTCTCGTCGTAGTACGAGACGCCGCGGCAGGTCATGTGGGCGAAGCCCTTGAAGGTGCCGGTGGGGCTCTTGACCTGCGGGTCGTAGCGCCAGATCTCGGCGCCGGTGTCCGGGTCCAGGGCCAGCAGGCGGCTGTGGGCGGTGCACGCATAGAGCATGCCGTTGACCTTCAGCGGGGTGTTCTGGTTGGTCAGCTCCACCGGGTCGTTTTCGCTCGGCAGGTCACCGGTGCGGATGCGCCAGGCCTCTTCCAGGCGGTAGGCGTTCTGCGGGGTGATCTGGCGCAGCGGCGAGTAGCGGTCGCCGTGTTCGGTGCGGCCGTAGGCCTGCCATTCACCGTCCGGCATGGCCGGGGCGGCGCTGCCCATCTCGCTGTTGTCGCGGGTGAACTCGCCACGGATCTCGCCCGGGTGGGTGAACTGACTGGCCACGGCGGTGGCGCCGGAGGCGACCACGGCGACGCTGAGCAGGGCGGTGTTGACCTTCGACGCGGGGCCGACCAGCGGGCGGCGCGCCCACGGCAGCAGCAGGACCACGCCGATGGCGAACCAGATGGCCAGGCGCGGCACCAGTTGCCACCAGTCCAGACCGACTTCCAGCAGCGCCCAGGCGGTGCTGCCCAGCAGCACCAGGCCATACAGGCCCAAGGCGATACGGCGCTTGGCCAGCAGCAGGATGCCGGACAAGGCGAAGCCGATGCCGGCAATCAGGTAGTAAAGCGAGCCACCCAGCTGGCTCAGCTTGATGCCGCCGGCCAGCAGGGCCAGGCCCATCAGCAGCAGCAATACGCCCATCAGGCGCGGTAGCCAGCGGGTTCCATTCTTGGCACCGTCAGTGCTCATCGTCTGTTCTCCGTAGTGTGAAAGGGTCGGGTTAGAAACTGCTCTGGATCTTCAGGCCGCCGATCAGGGCGTCGTCGACCCGCGACACTCCGCCCGGATGGCGGATGTACTGCAGGTTCGGGCGCACGGTGAGCCAGTCGGCCAGGTGGATGCCGTAATAGAGTTCGGCGCTGTACTCGGTGTCCTGCACGGGCAGGAAGCCGGGGTTGTCGTAGTCGTCCAGGCCGTTGGCCTGGTTGATGAGGCGGGCGTTCTTGCGGTAGCCGGGATTGACGTGCACGCGGGCCAGGGCGAATCCGATGTCGTCCTTGGCGCGGGCATCGAAGGGCCCCTTGTAAACCACACCTGCCTGCACATAGTTGTCGATGGCATTGGTCTTCTTGTCGTGCACCGTGGCATTGGCGAACAGGCTCAGGCCGCGCGACTGGTCCGAGGCCAGCGCGGTCACCTGCTGCTGGGCGCCCAGCCACAGGCCATGCTTGCTCGAGCTGCTGCGGTAGGCGGCGCCGCTGATGGCGGCTGGCGTGCCGTTGCTGTCCTTGAGTACATCCTGTGCCTTGGCATTACTGTAGTAGTAGCCGGCGCGATATTCCCCTTTCAGGCCATTGACCCGCGGGCTCCAGACCAGTTCGACCGGCATCACCGCGCCTTGGGTGCCGCTGCCGCTGAGCTTGAAGCCGTTGCCGCTCTCGAGGTTGGAGGGGTTCTGCTCGAACACGCCGACCTGGGCGTAGAGTTCGTCGTTCAGGTTGTAGCGCACGCGCAGGGCCCACTGGCTGACCGGCCAGTTGTACCAGATGCCACCGACCCAGTTGCCCACCTGCGAGCCGCAGAACGCCAGGTTCTGGAAGTCGCAGGGGAAGCTGTTGAAGTCCTCGCCTTCGCCGAAGCGGCCGAATTTCACGTCCAGCGCGCCATCGAAGTACTTCTGCTTGATCCACATCTGGGTCAGTCGCCAGGTCTCGCCACGGCCCCAGACTTCCTGCGCCGAGGTGAAGCCACCGACACGCGGGTCGTTGATGCGATCGTTGCTGATGTTGTCGCCATGGCGCTCGGTGACGGTCAGCTGGAACTCGGTGTCGTGCCAGCCAAGGATCTTTTGCAGGTCCATGTTCACGCCGAAGGTGAACTGGTCGCTGTAGCGCGCAGCGCGGTCGTGGCTGTAGCCGCCGTGCAGGTTGCTGCCCATCTCGCCGGTGTAGCCGAGGGTGAAGTCATAGCCTTTTTCCAGCAGCTCGCTGCGGGTGCCGCCCCAGTCGCCGAGCATCCACGGCGAGTCCTTGGCGAACATCTCGCTGGCGCTGGTGGTGGGGGACAGGGCGCCGAGCAGGGTGGCGAGGGCGAGGCCGGAGTAGCGGGTATTGGGCAGCTGGAGCATGAGATAGCGCTATCTTTTGATTGTTGAGGAAACGGCAAGCGCAACGAAGTGCGAGATCTTCGAAGGGAAATGACTGCGTTGGGGATCGAGTGAAGCGATTCAGCTTGCGGCAGGGAGGATATAGGGGAAGTTGTAAGAAAAAAAGACAAAATGTCGCAGGGGATTGTTGCTCACTAGGTAACAGTTCGAGGTACAGGGGCCACTGTGGGAGCGGGTTTACCCGCGAATGCAATGTTGAATCCACTAACGCATTCGCGGGTAAACCCGCTCCCACAGAGGAGCCTTAGAAGGAAGTGCGCAGTCCCACCTGCACACTGCGCCCCGGCGCCGGCGCGATATCGCGCAGGATCGAGCTGGCATAGCGCACGGTCTGGTCGGTGAGGTTCTCGCCGCGCACGAAGGCCAGCCATTCACTCTGGCCGATGTCGAAGCGATAGCCCAGGCTGGCGCCGAGGGTGGTGTATCCATCGGTGCTGGTTTCGTTGGCCGGCTTGCGGTGCTGTGACGCGGCGTGCTGCACATCGACCCGCGCCTGCCAGTGGTCCAGCTCCCAGACCAGGCCACTGTTCAGGCGCAGCGGCGCGATGCGCGGCAGCGGCTCGCCGCTGTCGAGGTTCTTGGCCCGGGTGTAGTCGCCGGACAGTTCCAGGGCGAAGCTGCCGTAGCGGTTTTCCAGCAGTTGCCAGCGATCCTGGGCCTCGATGCCGTAGAAGCGTGCTCGCACGCCCTGGTAGGCATACTCGGGGATATCGCCGTGATCATGGTCGTGATCGTGGTCATGATCGTCGTGGCCGTGATCATGGCCTTCACGCAGGTTGCCGGTGCCGATCAGGCCGATGTAGTTGCGAAAGTGGCTGTAGAACACGCCGACGCTGCCCTTGTGGGTGCCGTTGTCAAAGCGCAGGGCCAGGTCGGTGGAGATGGCCTTTTCCTTGTTCAGGTTCGGATCGCCGATCTCGTAGGCGCCGGTGGCCACGTGGGCACCGTTGGCGTACAGCTCGTAGAAGGTCGGCGCGCGCTCGGTATAGCCGAGGTTGGCGGCCAGCGACCAGATCGGGTCGAGCTGGTACACCGCGCCCGAGGACAGGCTGAAGGCGTTGAAGCTGCTGGCGCTGTCGGCCCCGGCGAAGTTCTCGTTGCCCTTGGCGTCCGGATCGACCCGGGTGTGCTCCAGGCGCGCGCCCAGACTCAGGTTGAGCCGTTCGCTGGCCTGCCATTGTTCGAGCAGGAACAGCGCCAGGCTGTCGGTGTCGGTGTGCGGGACAAAGGCTTCCTCGCCCAGCGCGGAGAACTCGTTGCGGCTGACCTGGGCGCCGATCACGCCCTCGACCGGGCCCAGCGGCTGGTGACGGGCCTCGATGCGCGCCTCGTAGCCCTTGTTCTTGAAGGTGGTGTGCACCTCGCCGCTTTCGATTTCGCGGTGCTGGTAGTCGGTGTAGCCGGCATCGACCTTGACCGAACTGAACGGCCCGTCGAGGTCGCGCAGTTCCGAGGCGAAGCCGTAGTGGTCCTGCTGCATGTCCAGGCGCACGCCGGGCTCGGCCACCGAGCCGTAGTTGCTGTCGTAGCGGCTGTAGGACAGGCCGGTATAGCCGTGGTCCCAGTGGTAGGAGCCGCCGATCGCACCGCCGTCCTGACGGCCGTCGCTGTTTTTCAGGCGATGCTTGCTGCCGGGCTCGTCGGCATCGCGGACTTTCGAACTGCGGGCGTAGCCGGGGATGCGCAGGTCGTTGAACTGGCGGCTGTTGGCGTCCAGGTGCAGGGCGAAGGCGCCGTTGCCGGCCTCAAGCTTGCCGGCACTGCTGCGGGTGGTGTCGGCGCCGCCGTAGCGCAGCTCGCCCGCGCCATGGATGCCGTCGATGGGCGAGTCGGGGATGCGATTGTCGAAGGTGTTGACCACGCCGCCGATGGCGTTGCCGCCATACAGCAGCGCGGCAGGGCCGCGGACGATCTCGACCCGTTCGACGGTCACCGGGTCCAGTGGCACGGCGTGGTCATAGGACAGCGACGAGGCGTCCAGGGCGCCGACGCCGTTGCGCAGGATTCGAATACGGTCGCCGTCCAGGCCGCGGATCACCGGGCGGCTGGCACCGGGGCCAAACCAGGTGGAGGCAACGCCGGGCTGTTTGTTGAGGGTTTCCCCGAGGCTGCCGTGTTGCTGCTGCAGCAGGTCGTCGCCCTCGAGGACGGTGCTGGGTGCGGCCAGCTGGGCGTTGCCCAGCGGGTTGGCGGTGATCACCTGGGGTTGCAGCTCCACGGCCTGGCTGGAGGTGGAGGCCAGCCAGAGCGCGACGGCAAGGGGGGAGAGGTGCAGCGGCATGTGACGCATGGGGATGTGGCGTTCCTTGGCAGAATTGTTAGTGGTTACTTTATAACATTTCATCACAAGCTGTTTGCCACTGGCCAGCACTTTATGTGGTGACGCGTTTACCCAGTAGGAGCGGCCTTGCGCCGCGAAAGGGCCGCAAAGCGGCCCCAGGATCTTGGCCATGACCTATGTCGTCGGGGCTGCTTTGCAGCCCTTCGCGGCACAAGGCCGCTCCTACAGGGCACAGCGGTAGAGGCTGTAGATGCCACTACACTCGTGTAAGGTGCGCACCTTCCCGAACCTGGAGCACTGGCATGAGCACGGCCAATCACAACGCGCTGCACGGCAAGACCCTCGAGCAGATCCTCACCGAGCTGGTGGCGCACTACCAATGGCAGGGCCTGGCCGAGCGCGTCGACATCCGCTGCTTCAAGAGCGATCCAAGCATCAAGTCGAGCCTGACCTTCCTGCGCAAGACCCCGTGGGCACGGGAAAAGGTCGAGCAGCTGTACGTGAAGCTGCAGCGCAAAGGCTGATGCCGCGCCGCCCCTGGCTGACCCTGGCAGCCGTCCTCGGCTGGACCGGCCTGGCGATCCAGTTGTACCTGGTGCTGCTGGCGCGCTGGCAGGAGCAGGCCAGCCTGATCGGCGGGCTGGTCAACCTGTTCTGTTTTTTCACCGTGTTGAGCAACACGCTGGTGGCCACCGTGCTCAGCCAGGCCGCGTTCGGCCGCGAGTCGGCGGCCAGGCGCTGGTTCCTGTCGCCGGCGGTGAGCTCGTGCATCGCCGCGAGCATCCTGCTGGTGGCGCTGGCCTACAGCTTGTTGCTGCGCCACCTGTGGCAGCCCCAGGGCTGGCAGTGGCTGGCGGACGAACTGCTGCACGATGTGATGCCGCTGGTGTTCCTCCTGTACTGGTGGCTGGAGGTGCCCAAGGGGCGATTGCGGCTCTGGCACCTGGCGGCCTGGACGTTGTACCCGGCGTTGTATTTCGCCTTCGTGCTGTTGCGCGGGCATGAGATCGGGGTCTATCCCTATCCGTTCATCGATGTGGCACGGTTGGGATATGGGCAGGTGCTGGGCAATGCCCTGATGGTGCTGGCGGGGTTCTGGGGGATCGGGTTGGTACTGCTGGGGTTGGATCGCTGGCGCAGGCCTTCATGAGATTGCCGACCTCGCCATTCAGATCATGCGCAGCCCTGTAGGAGCGGCCTTGTGCCGCGAAAGGGCCGCGCAGCGGCCCCAGCAATTTGAGACCCCGGGGGCCGCTGCGCGGCCCTTTCGCGGCACAAGGCCGCTCCTACACCGGGGTGTGCAGATCCCGATCATTCGTCGTCGGCGGTACCGTCAGCTCGCCAGTAAGCCGCAGCCTTGAGGACATCCTCGGGCACGCCTTTCTCCAGCAGCAGCGCCTTGGCCTGGCGGGTCAGTGCCTTCTCCAGCGCCACCCAGCCATACAACCGGCCTTGAGGCAGCGCCAGGTGTTTCACTCGCACCAACACATCCTCCTGGTGCCGGCGCACCCAGATCACCTCGACCTGGGCCTTGCTTGTCAGCGTTTGGCGCTCCTGCTCGTCCTCGATCTGGATCACCGCCAGCACCTGGCGGCCCGCCGGCAGTTCCTCCAGGCGCCGGGCTATGGCCGGGATTGCCGTCTCGTCGCCGATCAGCAGGTAGCTGTCGAAGATATCCGGCACCACCATCGAGGCCCGCGGGCCGGCGATGTCCAAGGTCTGGCCGGGCGAGGCCTGGGCTGCCCAGGTAGAGGCGGGGCCGTCGCCATGCAGGACGAAATCGATATCCAGCTGGTTGTTCACCAGGTCGATGCGCCGTGGTGTGTACTCGCGCATGGTCGGCCGGGCGCCGCCGTCGCGACCCAGGTTGCGCGCGTCGATGGCCTGTTGTTCCTCGGGGCTGCAGGCAAACAGCAGCTTGATGTGGTCGTCCGTGCCGACACTGGTGAAACCGGCCAGCTCCGCGCCACCGAGGGTGATGCGGCGCATGCGCGGGGTGAGGTCGGTGACCCGCAGCACTTCAAGACGGCGCTGGCGGATCTCGTGATTGACGCGATGAATAGTGTCGCTCATGGGGTGTTCTCCGTAACGGGGGTGGCCGGCCCGGAGGCGATGGCCTTGGCGGTGTCGTTGAGCAGGTTGCGCACCCGCTCGATCTCTTCGCTGGTCCAGCGGCCGCTGTGCATGTGCAGCGCGTGGCGCAGGTTGCCGACGGCTTCGTGGATTTCCGGCGGGCGGTCGTGGCCGCGCAGGGCGCGCTTGCTCACCTCGATGCGCATGCGCACGCCGTCGAGGGCGACGGCCTGTTCCTGCAAGGCACTGCGGCCGGCAGCGGTGATGGCATAGAGGCGTTTGCTGCCCTGGATGGCGCCGGTGACCAGCTCGGCTTCCTCGAGGTAGCTGAGGGTGGGGTAGATCACCCCGGGGCTGGGGCTGTAGCTGCCGTCGAAGAGGGTCTCGATCTGACGGATCAGGTCGTAGCCGTGGCCGGGTTGCTCGGCCAGCATCGACAGCATCAGCAGCTTCAGGTCGCCCGGGGCGAACACCCGCGGGCCACGTTCGCCGCGGCCGGGGCGGCGTTCGAAGGGGTCGTGGTCGCGCATGGGGAAGGGCTCCGTCTGTTAAGATATATCTCAAGATATTACTCAAGATATATCTAAAGACAAGCCTTCAAATGCAGATGATTATCATCTAATTTTTTGATAGTTCAGGACTGGCCCGCCACCTGCGGCGCCTTGCAGGCGGTGGGGTTGCCCGGCTCCAGGTACGGCATGAGGATCGGCGCCATGCCCTTGAGCACCTGCACCGGCAATGCCGAGGTGAACTTGAACGCTTCGGCCGAGCGCCCCGGGACAAACGCGGTGAGGGTGCCGAAGTGGTTGTCGCCGAGGAAGAATACGAAGGTCGCGGTGCGGTTCAGCGAACGCGAGCCGATCAGCCGGCCGCCGGCGCCGAAGCTTTCGATGCGGTTGTCGCCGGTGCCGGTCTTGCCGCCCATCACCAGCGGGGTGCCGTCGTGCAGCTTGAAGCTGCCGGAGATGCGCCGCGCGGTACCGGCGTCGACCACCTGCGACATGGCGCCCTTGAGCGCCCGGGCGACTTCCACCGGGAGGATCCGCTGGCCACGGTCGGGGTCGCTGATCAGCTGGGTCTCGTAGGGGGTGTTCTGGGCGAAGTGCAGGGTGTCGATGCGCAGCGTGGGCAGGCGCACGCCGTCGTTCTGGATGATCCCGACCAGTTCGGACAGCGCCGCCGGGCGGTCGCCGGAGCTGCCGATGGCGGTGGCCAGCGACGGCACCAGGTGGTCGAATGGGTAGCCGACGCGCTTCCAGCGCTGGTGGATGTCGGTGAACGCCTCGATCTCGACCATGGTGCGGATACGGCTGTCGCGGGCGCCCTGGTGGCGGCTCTTGAATAGCCAGCTGTAGACCTCCTGACGCTCGAAACGGCTGGCGTTGAGCGCGTCCTTGAGCGAGGCGCCGGGGTTCTTCAGCAGGTAGCCGAGCAGCCACAGGTCCAGCGGGTGGACCTTGGCGATGTAGCCCTGGTCGGGCAGGTCGTACTTGCCCGGGCCGTAGGCTTCGTACATCTCCACCAGGCGGCCGTCGGTGAGCTTGGCCATGGCCTTCTTGTCTTCCTTGCTGTGGGCGCGGACGAAGGCGTTGAAGGTCTCCTGGCCGGCCTCGGGGAACAGGTAGCGGTGCACCGCAGCCAGGCGCTGCGGGGTTACGCGCAGGCTGTCGAGGAAGGTGTCCAGGCGCTGCTGCGAGGTCTTGCGCTGGTATTTCTTCCAGAAGCGCATGGTGTAGTTGGAGCCTTCGCGGTCAGCGAAGCGCGCCAGGTATTCCTGGCGGCGCGGGTCGCTGTCGTCCCTGAGCAGCGGTTCGCGGTTGAACGGCTGCTGGTAGGTGACGTAGCGCACGATGTCGCGCATCAGGCGAATGAACGGCAGGTTGATCGACTCGCGCAGGGCATCCTTGAGGGTCGGATTGCGGTTGTTGTCTTCCTTGCGGAAGTTGTTGAACACATGCATGCCGCCACCGGTGAAGAAGGCCTCGCCGGTGTTGGCCGAGTACTTGCGTTCGAGCGCGGCGTCGAGCATGGCGTCCAGGCTCTGGTTCTTGCTGTTCTGCATCAGCCATTCCAGCGACCACTGGGTGATGCGGTCGAGTTCGGCCACCGGGACGTTCTTCAGCTCGGCCGCCGGCTTGCCGGCGTACTTGTCGTGCAGCTCGGCGATGATCTCCAGGTAGGTGGTCAGCACCCGCAGCTTGGCGGTGGAGCCCAGTTCTAGCTTGCTGCCTTCGTTGATGTCGAAGGGTTGGTTGGTGCTGTCGGTCTGCACCCGCACCCGCGAGCCGTCGGCGGTGCGTTCGAACAGGGTGAAGCTGTAGCTCACCTGGTCGGTGGTCTTGGCGGTGAGCAGGCGTTCGCCGATCAGGCCGATCTGTGCGGCGAACTCCGGGTCGGCGAGGTTTTTCAGGTACTGGCTGACCTGCACTTGCAGGTCGGCCTGCAGGGTGCTGGTGGCCGACAGGTCGAGGCGGTCGAGGTCGTACAGCGGCCGGTTGAGCATGGCCGCCAGGCGGTTGCGAGCCAGGCTGATGCCCTTGTTGGTGATGATCGGCACGATGGTCGGCTGCGCCACCCAGTCGCGGTACACCGCCTTGCTGGCCAGGGCGGCGTCGGCCAGGGCAGGCTCGATGACGCCGTTGGCGGCGAGTACGCGGATGTGCGAGTCAGTGAGATCGGCCAGCTCGATGCGGCCCTTGGACAGGTAGTGCGAAGGGCGGCGCTGGGCGATCATCAGCGACAGCACCTGGCGCAGGGCCAGGCCGCGCTCGGCCATGCTCTTCTCGTCGCTGGCCGTTGAGGTGAGGGCCTGGTTGACCTGGTCGAAGTCGGCGCCGTACCACACCCGCAGGCCTTCGGCCATGCCGTGCACCTCGCCGTGGCCGGGTACCGCCGACAGTGGCACGCTGTTGAGGTAGTCGCGCACGATGCGTTCGCGGGCCTCGGTGGTGTCGGGGCCGCCCTGGTAGGCGCGCACGCTGGCGGAAACCATCTGGCGGATCTTCTCGGCGCCGGAGACGGTCAGCCCGTCCGGCGAATGCCGGTACTTCTCAAGTTGGGTGGCCAGGGTGCTGCCGCCGGCCGACTGGCCGGGCAGGGCCAGGTACTTGGCCACCTGGCTATAGGCGGCCTTGGCGAAGCGCGGCCAGTCCACCGCCGGGTTGTTCTGCGGGTCTTTCGGGTCGAGCAGGTCGCGGTTCTCGATGAACAGCAGGCTGTTGACCATCACCGGTGGGATCGCCGCGAAGTTCGGGTACAGGTGCTGCGGGTAGTTGTACTGATAGAGCATGTCACCGCGGCAGTCGGTGATCGACAGGCCGGCCTGGATCTTCTCCACGTAGGGCACGAACAGGCCGTGATCGACGTAGTTCATCAGCGCCGGGGAGAAACGCACCTGCTGGTTGATCAGGTAGTCGCGCTTGAGCAGCCGTGGCAGGAACTCGCCCAGGGCGCTGTAGCCCAGGCGCCTGTCGAAGGGACCCTCGCCCGGGTAGACGATGGCATCGCTCGGGCCGGGCTCGAGGGCGTAGGTGAGGGTGCCGGCCAGACGGCTGAACTCGCGCGATTGCAGGCGTGAGGTCTGGAACTCGTCATAAGCGGCAAGGCCCACCGCGACCAGCCCGATCAACAGGATGAGCAGGATCAGGCGCCACCACAGGCGGCGCTGACGTGGGGTCTTGGGCAAGGGGGCTTCAGCCTGAGGTGCTTTGGGTGCTTCCGTTCCGGTTGGTTCCGATTGCCACAGTGCGCCCATAGTCTTGAGTCCGGCCAGGTGTTTTCGCGTTACTTGTCTGAAGCTTAGACGCTGGCCCAGTTTGGTGAAAAATTTGTAAGAAGCTTCGAGCAATCGCGTATGAACATGCGCCTTTGGTGCGACTTCCATTCTTCGGCAATGTTGTTAATGTAGCTGCCCCATTCCTGTGCATGGGCGGAGCGAGGCCAGAATGCCCCTCCGGTAAAGGGCTTTTTGCCGAGAATTCTCGCCAAATATCCCACTGTATATAGTGAAAAGCCCTGCAAGTGGCTTCCTATACTGCTCGCCCCCTTCGACCCGCCGACGCCCCGCGCCCGGTGGACAGGCCCGCCCACAAGGCGGCCTGGCGAGACGACGCCCCGCCTATCGGCGCGGCCGGTGCTGCACGAAGGTCAAATCCAATAACAAAATGAGGTTGTATTGCTATGCCAGTCGGCAACCATCCTGCCCACGACGAGTCCGTCCAGGGCGGCCCGCTCAAGCGCGAGCTGGGCGAACGGCACATCCGTCTGATGGCCCTTGGCGCCTGTATCGGCGTCGGCCTGTTCCTGGGTTCGGCCAAGGCCATCGAAATGGCCGGCCCCGCCATCATGCTCTCCTACATTATCGGTGGCCTGGCCATCCTGGTGATCATGCGCGCCCTCGGCGAGATGGCCGTGCACAACCCGGTGGCAGGTTCCTTCAGCCGCTACGCGCAGGACTACCTAGGCCCCCTGGCGGGCTTCCTCACGGGCTGGAACTACTGGTTCCTGTGGCTGGTGACCTGTGTCGCCGAGATCACCGCGGTGGCCATCTACATGGGCATCTGGTTCCCCGACGTGCCGCGCTGGATCTGGGCGTTGATGGCCCTGGGCAGCATGGGCGCGATCAACCTGATCGCGGTCAAGGCATTCGGCGAGTTCGAGTTCTGGTTCGCCCTGATCAAGATCGTCACCATCATTGCCATGGTGCTCGGCGGTATCGGCATCATCGCCTTCGGCTTCGGTAACGACGGCGTGGCCATGGGCATCTCCAACCTGTGGAGCAACGGCGGCTTCATGCCCAACGGCGTGACCGGCGTGCTGATGTCGCTGCAGATGGTGATGTTCGCCTACCTGGGCGTGGAAATGATCGGCCTGACCGCCGGCGAAGCGCGCAACCCGCAGAAGACCATCCCCCAGGCCATCGGCTCGGTGTTCTGGCGCATCCTGCTGTTCTACGTGGGCGCGCTGTTCGTGATCCTGTCGATCTACCCGTGGAACGAGATCGGCAGCCAGGGCAGCCCGTTCGTGATGACCTTCGAGCGCCTGGGCATCAAGACCGCCGCCGGCATCATCAACTTCGTGGTGATCACCGCCGCGCTGTCGTCGTGCAACGGCGGCATCTTCAGCACCGGGCGCATGCTCTACAGCCTGGCGCAGAACGGCCAGGCCCCGGCCACCTTCGCCCGCACCTCGAAAAGCGGCGTGCCGCGCAACGCGCTGCTGCTGTCGATCGCCGCGCTGCTGCTGGGTGTGCTGGCCAACTACCTGGTGCCGGAGAAGGTGTTCGTCTGGGTGACCTCGATCGCCACCTTCGGCGCGATCTGGACCTGGGTGATGATCCTCTTGGCGCAGCTGAAGTTCCGCGCCGGGCTGAGCACTGCCGAGCGCAACGCGCTGAAGTACCGCATGTGGCTGTGGCCGCTGAGCTCGTACCTGGCGCTGGCGTTCCTGGTGCTGGTGGTGGGGCTGATGGCGTACTTCGAGGATACCCGCGTGGCCCTGTATATCGGCCCGGCGTTCCTGGTGCTGCTGACGGCGTTGTACTACAGCTTCCGTCTGGCGCCGAAAGAGGCGCAGGCGCTGACAAGCTGAAATAGCGGGGGCTGCTGCGCAGCCCTTTCGCGGCACAAGGCCGCTCCTACAGGGATTATGCGTCCCCCTGTAGGAGCGGCCTTGTGCCGCGAAAGGGCCGCAAAGCGGCCCCTGTGATCGATCAGGCCGCCACCTCGCTATGCGGCTCGAAACTATCGGCCCGGGCCAGCTGCCACATCCGCGAATAGAACTGCCCATTGACCTCGCCAGTCAGCAACTCGCCCGGCTTGAGGAACACGTGCATCTGCGAGAACAGCTTGATCTCGGTGGCCGAGATCCGCCGCACCAGGTGCTTGGCCTCCAGTTGCGCCGGATGCTCCAGGCCCGCGGCGGCGAGCATTTCGGCCAGGGCGCGCAGGGTGTTGTGGTGGAAGTTGAGCACTCGCTGGGCCTTGTCCGGCACCACCAGCGCACGCTGGCGCAGGGCATCCTGGGTGGCCACGCCGGTCGGGCACTTGTTGGTGTGGCAGCTCTGCGACTGGATGCAGCCGATGGCGAACATGAAGCCACGCGCCGAGTTGGCCCAGTCGGCGCCGATGGCCAGCACGCTGGCGATGTCGAAGGCGCTGACGATCTTGCCGCTGGCGCCGAGCTTGATCTTGTCGCGCAGGTTCAGGCCGACCAGGGTGTTGTGCACGAACAGCAGGCCTTCGCGCAGCGGCACGCCGATATGGTCGGTGAACTCCACCGGGGCGGCGCCGGTGCCGCCTTCCTTGCCGTCGACGACGATGAAGTCGGGCAGGATGCCGGTTTCCAGCATGGCCTTGGCGATGCCCATGAATTCCCACGGGTGGCCCAGGCAGAACTTGAAGCCCACCGGCTTGCCGCCGGACAGTTCACGCAACTGGGCGATGAACTGCATCATCTCGATCGGGGTCGAGAAGGCGCTGTGGCGTGAGGGCGAGATACAGTCCTCGCCCATCATGACGCCACGGGTCTCGGCGATTTCCCGGGTCACCTTGTGCTTGGGCAGGATGCCGCCATGGCCGGGCTTGGCGCCCTGGCTCATCTTGATCTCGATCATCCGCACCTGCGGGTTCTGCGCCTGGGCGGCGAAACGCTCGGGGTCGAAGCGGCCGTCCGCGGTGCGGCAGCCGAAGTAGCCACTGCCCAGTTCCCAGACCAGGTCGCCGCCGTGTTCGCGGTGGTAGGGGCTGATGCTGCCCTCGCCGGTGTCGTGGTGGAAGTTGCCCAGCTTGGCGCCCTGGTTGAGGGCACGGATGGCGTTGGCGCTGAGCGAGCCGAAGCTCATGGCCGAGATGTTGAAGATCGATGCCGAGTACGGCTGGGTGCACTGCGGGCCGCCGACGCTGACGCGAAAGCTCGCCGGGTCGGCCAACGGCGCCGGGCGCATGGAGTGGCCGATGAACTCGAAGCCCGACTCGTAGACGTCGATCAGGGTGCCGAAGGGTTTGTCCGAGGCTTCGTTCTTGGCCCGGGCGTAGACCAGCGAGCGCTGGGCGCGGGAGAAGGGCAGGGCGTCGCTGTCGGATTCCAGCAGGTACTGGCGGATCTCTGGGCGGATGCCCTCGACCAGGTAGCGGATGTTGCCCAGGATCGGGTAGTTGCGGCGGACCGCGTGGCGTTGCTGCAGCAGGTCGAACACGCCGATCAGGCTGAGCACCCCGGTGGTCAGGGTGAACGGCCACAACCAGTCGTGGGTGAGGAACGGCAGGCTGGCGAGGGTGAACAGCACGCAGGCGGCGAAGAAGGCGTAACGGCTGAGGAGTGACAGGCTCATACGGTGTCCTTGCGAATGGCTCGGTCAGGCTCAGGGGCCTGGGGCAAAGGCCGACCATAGCCCGGTTGGGCGCCGCTTTGCCAGCGTGAGGCGGGCGGGAAAAATGAAAATTGGGGTATCGAAAATCATTCGCAATGGGGTATGTTATAAAGTAACCATAACTCGCAGGAGATTGCCCCATGAAAGCTGGTATCCACCCCGCCTATCGCCCCGTGCTGTTTCACGACACTGCCGCCGATGTGTTCTTCCTGATCGGCTCGACCGTCGAGACAGATCGCTCCCAGATGCACAGCGACGGTCAGACCTACCCCTATGTGGCGCTGGATGTGTCCAGTGCCTCGCATCCGGTGTACACCGGGCAGCAGCGCAAGACCACGGTCGAAGGGCGGGTGGCCGGGTTCAACAAGCGCTTCGCCGGTTTCCAGGTGTAGGAGCGGCTTTAGCCGCGAAGCAGGCTGCGCTGAGTGTGGCACCCGCTTTGCGGGTGATCGCGGCTGAAGCCGCTCCTACAGGGGCGGCGTCTGGCGCAACAGCTGTTGATGCCACTGCTCCTGCTCGGTCGCCGACGCCTCGATCAGAAACTGGTATCGCCCCGCCACCCGAGTGGCCACCGCGACACCCTCCCGGTACAGCACGCGGTTACCCGCCACCGCCGGTACCTTGGCCCCCGGCAACAAGGTACCCACCAGGTTCAACGGATCGCAGCCGCTGACCACCACCAGCTCGCCCTGTGGCGTGCGTCTGCGCACCTGGCGCAACAGCCCCACGGCTTCAGGTAAGGCGAACTGCTCACCCGCCAGCCCGGCGATAAAGCGCCCGCCACGGATTTCGCCGCGGGCCTCGAGGCGGTGGTAGCAGCGCAACAGGTCCCGCCACGACGGCAGCACGTCGCTTTCGCGTTCCAGCAGGCGCCAGCACATGACGCCATAGCGGCGCAGCAGGCTGCGGGCCACATGTTCCAGGCGCAGGTCTGCGTCCACTGCAATGCTCGAACGACGCAACAGCGCCCAGCGTCCGGCGTGGACCATGCTGCTCGACAGCGCAGGATGGCCGCGGCGGCTGTTGCGTGAAGTGCGCTTGGCCGCGGGTGTGATCAGGCTGCGCAGGCCGCTGAAACCATCGGCGCTGGCCAGGCCGGAACCTACCAGTTCCTGCAGGGCTGTCTCCAGCTCGCTGGGTAGCAGGTGGGCCTCATGGGCCAGTTCATCGAAGAACAAGGCGCCTTGTTCCTGCAGCGTCTGCATGACCCGCCGTGCGCGTGCGCCCAGTTGTTCGAGGTCGGCTGTGGGCGCCAGGCTGCGCCACAGCCCCTGGTGCTCGCGGGGCAGCAGCACCAGGGGCGTGCTGGCCAGGGTGCTGGCTGACTGTGTCGAGGCCAGCCGGCTCCAGGCCCACTGGCCGCTGCGACAGGCATCGTCCAGCCAGTGTGGGCTGTAGTCCTTGATACGAGCCGGCAGCAGGTCGCCTTCCCAGGTACCGGCGGCGGCGGGGAAACCTTGCAGTTGGGCGAGCACTTCGCCCAGCGCCTGCGGCCCGCGCAGGCGTGCTTCGCCACCCAGGTGCTGCCAGTCGAACAAAAACCTCATGAAGTCCTGCAGGCTGACCGGCTCGATTTCCTGGCGCAGGCGCTTGACCGTGTAGCGGTGGATACGTGCCAGCAGGTGCCGCTCGCACCACTGCAGGCCAGTCTGGCCTGGGCTGAAGTGGCCACGCATCACATAGCCTTCGCCTTCCAGGCGGGCCAGGGGCTGTTCGGCATTACCCGCCGGCTGTGCAAGCGGGTTGACGATCTCGGTCAGGGTCAATGGACCGAAGCCACTGAGCCGTGCGCGCAGCAACTCGACCAGGGCCGTGTCGAGGTCGGGCGGGTCGGCGAAGCCCGGCAACACCGCAACGTCCGGGTGCGGGCGTGCGTCGGGATACAGGATCAGCATTGCCTGCAGGCGCTCGCGGGCGAACCACAGGCGTCGCTCCCCGGCATCCAGATGACAGGCGCGACCTGCCTTGGCCAGTTGCAGCAGCAGTTGCGGCCAGCCGGGATTGCCCTCTACTTCAGGTTGGGTAATGGCGCCCAGGCTCATCAGCGCCTCATGCATTTCGTCGGCGTTGTCCGCCTGCGGCCAGGCCTCGGCCTGCACTGCGGCGATGGCGTCGCCGTCCAGTGCACCCAGGTCGTCGGCGCTGTGCACGTCGTTCCAGCGTCGGTTGAGCACGGCCTGGGTACGCCGCTCTTCAAGCGGCGCGTCGTCGAGGAAGGTGTAGGGCCGGGCGTTGAGGATGGCCGAAGCCAGCGGCGAAGGGGCCGGCAGGTCGCGACTTAGCCGGCGTACCTCGCCATTTTCCATGCGCCGCAGCAACGCCAGCCAGCCCTCGCTGTCCATGGCCTCGTGCAGGCAGTCGTCGAGGGTCTGTTGCACCAGCGGGTGGTCGGGGATCTGCCGCTCGCCGACGATATTCTCCAGGCAGGCGATCTGGTCGGGGAACACGGCGGCCACCAGGTCCTCGCTCTTCATGCGCTGGATCTGCGGCGCCACCTTGCGTCCGCCCACATAGCGCGGCAAGGCCAACGCTACCGCCGCGTTCCAGCGCCAGCGCACGCCGAACAGCGGCGCATCGAGCAGGGCCTGGACCAGGATCGGCTCTGCGGTGCGGCTGTGCAGGTAACGCCATACCTCGTCCAGCGCGAAGCTGTGGCTGGTGGATAGCGACAGCACGATGGCGTCCTCGCTGGCCGCCGCCTGCAACTCGAAATTGAACGTGCGGCAGAAGCGCTTGCGCAGGGCCAGGCCCCAGGCACGGTTGATCCGGCTGCCGTAGGGCGAGTGGATAATCAGCTGGGTGCCGCCGGACTCGTCGAAGAAGCGCTCCATCACCAGCGTCTGCTGCGAGGGCAGGGCGCCCAGTACCTGCCAGGTGCGCCCCAGGTAGTCGAGCAGTTGCTCTGCGCAGCCTTCATCCAGGGCGTAGGCCGTTTGCAGCCAGGCGCGCACCTGTTGGCTGTCGCCGGCCTGCAATTGCTGGTCGATCCGCTGCTGCAGGCGGGCCACTGCGGCGGACAGTTCGTCACTGCGACCTGGCGCCTCGCCCAGCCAGAACGGGATGGTCGGCGGCAGGCCGTGGGCGTCCTCGACCCGTACCCGGCCAGGTTCGACCCGTAGTATGCGATAGGAGGCGTTGCCCAGCTGGAAGATATCGCCGGCGATGCTCTCCACGGCGAAGTCTTCGTTGACGCTGCCGATGTTCAGCGCCTGGGGTTCGAGCAGCACCGCATAGTCGGCGGTCTCCGGGATGGTGCCGCCGCTGGTCAGGGCGGTCAGCTGGCTGCCGCGCCGCCCGCGCAGGGTGTGGTTTAGCGCATCACGATGCAGGTAGGCGCTGCGGATGCCCTGGCGGCCGTTGAAACCCTCGGCGAGCATGCGCAGCAAGGCCTGGTAGTGGCCTTCGTCGAGCTGGCCGTAGGGACTGGCCTGGCGCAACAGGTCGAGCAGCGCCCGTTCGTCCCAGGGCTGGTTGCTGACTTCGGCGACGATCTGCTGGGCCAATACATCCAGTGGCGCCTCGGGGATGTGCAATTCGTCCAGCTCGCCTTGGCGCACGCAGTCGAGCAGGGCGACACATTCGATCAAATCGTCCCGCGAGGTGGGGAACAGGCGCCCCTTGGGCACGCCGTCGACCTGGTGGCCGGAACGCCCGACCCGTTGCAGCAAGGCGGCGATCGAGCCCGGCGAGGCGATCTGGCAGACCAGGTCGACCTCACCGATATCGATGCCCAGCTCCAGTGAGGCGGTGGCCACCAGCACCTGCAGTTCGCCGCCCTTGAGGCGCTGCTCGGCGGTCAGGCGATGCTCCTTGGCTAGGCTGCCGTGGTGCGCGGCCACTGCGTGGTTGCCCAGGCGCTCGCCAAGGTGGCGGGTCAGGCGCTCGGCCAGGCGCCGGGTGTTGACGAATACCAGGGTGGTGCGGTGCTCGCGGGCGAGGCTGGCGAGGCGGTCGTAGACCAGCTCCCAGACATCCGTGGCCATCACCGCGCCCAGCGGCACGGGTGGCACTTCCAGGGCCAGGTCACGATGGCGGGCATGGCCGATATCGACGATGGCGCAGGGGCGTTCATGCCCGACCAGGAACCGCGCCACCCGCTCTACCGGGCGCTGGGTGGCGGACAGGCCGATGCGTCGCAGCGGTCGGCCGGCCAGGGCCTGCAGACGCTCGAGGGTCAGCGCCAGGTGGCAGCCGCGCTTGTTGCCGGCCAGCGCGTGGATCTCGTCCACGATGACCGTGTGCACGTTGGCCAACCCCTCGCGGCCCGAGGCCGAGCCCATCAGCACGTAGAGCGATTCCGGCGTGGTCACCAGGATATGCGGCGCCAGCTTGCGCATGGCCGCGCGCTCCTTCTGCGGGGTGTCGCCGGTACGTACGGCGGTTGTGATGCGCGGGGCCTTCAGGCCAAGCTGTTCGAGCTGCCGGCCGATGCCTTCGAGCGGCGCGTCGAGGTTCAGGCGGATGTCGTTGGACAGTGCCTTGAGTGGCGAGACGTAGACGACCTGGGTCTGTGCTGGCAGTTCGCCGCCCTGCGCCAGGCCCTGGCGGAACAGCTCATCGAGCACGGCGAGGAAGGCGCTGAGGGTCTTGCCCGAGCCAGTCGGCGCGGCCAGCAGCATCGACTGGCCAGCGTGGATCAGCGGCCAGGCGCCGGCCTGGGCCTCGGTGACCGTGGCGAAACGCTGGCGGAACCAGGTGGCGACGGCGGGGTGGAACAGGCCGAGCACCGGGTGTTGGTGGGCGGGGAGGTTCATGGGTTGGTTATGGCGGGTTGCCAGCGGATTGGCAAGGGGCCGTTCGTCCGGGAGGCCTATTGCGGGGCAAGCCCGCTCCCACGCGTACTCGGCAGGGCTCTGGTGGGAGCGGGCTTGCCCCGCGATAGGGCCTTGTCAGGTATCCTGCGCCCCTTCATTCGCTCGTGAGTCCACCATGCCCAACATTATCCGCATCGCCGCCGCCCTGCTCATCGACGCGCAAGGCCGCACCCTGCTGGTACGCAAGCGCGGCACCCAGGCGTTCATGCAGCCTGGCGGCAAGATCGATGCAGGCGAATCGCCGGCCCAGGCGCTGGTACGCGAGCTGCACGAGGAGTTGGACCTGCGCGTCGACCCGGTCCAGGCCATTCACCTGGGCCGTTTCAGCGCCCCGGCCGCCAACGAACCGGGCTTCGAGGTGCAGGCCGAGTTGTTTCGCGTCCAATGCACCGCGACGGTAAACCCGGCGGCGGAAATCGAAGAGGTGACCTGGCTGTCCGCCGACCAGGCGCCGGACCTGGATCTGGCCCCCCTGACTCGCGACCTGATCCTGCCGCTGTGGCGCGAAGGCCTCAACGCACCGCGCTGACCCCGTCCAGGGTGGCGAACGAGGTGTCCTTGGCGGTCAGCAGGAAGTCGCGCATGTACGGTGCATCGAGCATGTCGGTGCGCACCGCGGCGTAGAGCGTGGCGAACAGCCCTTTCTCGCCCAGGCGCTTGCCCTTCACGTAGCCCCGCGAGCTGTATTCGTGCAGCGCCCAGTGCGGCATGCCGCACACACCGCGACCGCTGGCTACCAGTTGCATCATCATCACCGTCAGCTCCGAGGTGCGCACCGCCGCCGGCTCGATGTCGGCCGGCTCCAGGAAGCGGGTGAAGATGTCCAGGCGGTCGCGTTCCACCGGGTAGGTGATCAGGGTCTGGTCGAGCAGATCCTGGGGCACGATATAGGGCTTGCTCGCCAGCGCATGCTGGTTGGCCACGGCGAGCATGGCCTCGTAGGTGAACAGCGGTACATAGGTGATGCCGGCCAGGTCCACCGGGTCGGAGGTCACCACCAGGTCCAGGTCGCCGCGGGCCAGGGCCGGCAGCGGGGCGAAGGCGAAGCCCGAGGCCAGGTCCAGCTCCACTTCCGGCCAGGCATCGCGGAACTGATCGATGGTCGGCATCAGCCACTGGAAGCAGCTGTGGCACTCGATGGCCATGTGCAGGCGTCCGGCGGTACCGCCGGCCAGGCGGGCAATGTCGCGCTCGGCGCCGCGCAGCAGCGGCAGGGTGGCATCGGCCAGTTGCAGCAGGCGCAGGCCGGCGCTGGTGAAGCGGATGGGCTTGGTCTTGCGCACGAACAGCGGCAGGCCCAGGCGCTCCTCCAGCTCCTTGAACTGGTGCGACAGCGCCGACTGGGTCAGGTGCAGGCGCTCGGCGGCCTCCACCAGGCTGTCGGCTTCGCGTAGGGCATGAAGGGTTTTCAGGTGGCGGATTTCCAGCACGACGGCTCCGTGAGCATTCTTTGAGCTAAAACGAGATTGCGTTGAGTTTCCCTCATGTTGCCATGTGCTGTCGATAACAGGATGCACACGACCGCTCGGCAAGGTTCACGAAACTGTCACGGTTTTGTGGCAGCGCGCCCGAACGGATTTCATCAGACTCGCGCTCTACTGGGGATCTGCATTCTGGTGTTTCTTTCATGCGGGCTTTACTACTTTTCTTCTTGCTGCTGGTCAGCGTGCCGGCGAGTTTCGCCGAGGGTCGCTGCGACGTCCATGTGCCGGTGCAACGGGCCGAGCTGGGTGAGCTGAGCCTGGTCTACCAGAGTGTCGGTGCGCCCCGCGATCCGGCGCTGTTGCTGGTCATGGGCCTGGGCGGGCAGCTGATTCACTGGCCGGACGACGTGGTCGAGGCCCTGTGCCGCCAAGGTTTCAGGGTGATCCGCTACGACAACCGCGATGTCGGCCTGTCGCGCTGGAACCAGCTGCCGGCCTCGGCCAACCTGACCGTCGAACTGCTGCGCTACAAGCTGGGCCTGCCGGTGTCGGCGCCTTATTCCCTCACCGACATGGCCGGTGACGGTCTGCGACTGATGGATGCCCTGGGCATCCGCCAGTTCCATGTGCTGGGTGTGAGCATGGGCGGCATGATTGCCCAGCACCTGGCGGCCATGGCCCCGGAGCGGGTGAGTAGCCTGACCCTGGTGATGTCCAGCTCGGGCGCTGTCGGCCTGCCGGCGCCGGATCCGGCGCTGGTGCAGTTGCTGGCGCGGCGCAGCGCGCCGAGTCGCGAGGTGGCCATCGAGCAGCAGGCCGACCTGCTGGCAGCGCTGGGCAGCCCCGAGGTGCGGGACGACCGGGCTGTGCTGCTCGAACAAGCCGCCGTGGCTTATGACCGGGCGTTCAATCCGGAAGGGGTCAAGCGCCAGATCATGGCGATCCTTGCCGAACCCAGTCGGGTCGAGTTGCTCAACCAGCTGCGGGTGCCGACGCTGGTGGTGCATGGCACCGCCGATCCGTTGCTGCCGGTGATGCACGGGGTGCATCTGGCGGCGCATATCCAGGGCAGCCAGTTGCGGCTGATTCCGGGGCTGGCGCATCGTTTCCAGGAGCCGTTCAAGGCGCCGTTGCTGGGGGCGGTCCTACCCTACCTGCAGGCGCATCGGCAGGATGTCACGCATATCGCCCGGCTCTAGAACCCATCGCGGGGCAAGCCCGCTCCCACGATAGCCCTGCGCACCATTCGTGGGAGCGGGCTTGCCCCGCGATTCGTTCAATGCATCCGCACCCAAACGCTTACCAGCACCGTCGCCGCCACCAGCCAGGCCACCGTGGCCAGTGCCAGCGACGCTTCCAGGCGCAGGCGGTCGACCAGCACGTACAAGGTTGCCAGGTACACGAAGTACGGAATGATCGACCACATCCCGAACAGGATGGTGGTCTTCAGGTCTTCCAGCGATCGCCCCTTGCCGACGATGTAGTGGGCGATCAGGGCAAAGGTGGGAAACAGCGGCACCAGGCCGGCAATGTAATAGTTGCGGGTCTTCGACAGGATCGCCAGGAGCACCACCACGCCGGCGCCCAGGGCCGCTTTGAATACCAGGTCCACGTTGAACTTCCAGGGTCAGGTTGCCGATCAGCCGAGGCCGTACTTCTTCACTTTGTCGAACAGCGTGGTCTTGGCCATGCCCAGCTCCTGGCTGGCCTGGCTGAGGTTGCCGCCGGTGCGCTGCAAAGCGTCGCTGAGCAGGTTGCGTTCGAATGCTTCGACCGCCTCGGCAAAACCCAGGCCCTGGCTGGCGCCACCACTGGGGCCCTTCTTGAACGCGGGCAGGCCCAGGGCATGGCGCTCGGCGACGTTGCGCAGCTCGCGCACGTTGCCCGGCCAGTCGTGGGCCATCAGCCGCGACAGGGTCTGGCTGTCCAGCTCCGGCGCCTCGCGGTCGAAGCGCAGGGCCGATTGCTGCAGGAAATGCTCGAACAGTTGCAGGATGTCTTCGCGGCGCTCGCGCAGCGGCGGCAGCTCCAGGGTGACCACATTGAGGCGGTAGTACAGGTCGCTGCGGAACTGGCCGCTCTGGCCCAGGGTGGCAAGGTCGGACTTGGTCGCGGCGATCACCCGGCAGTCCACCGGGATGCTCTGGTTCGAGCCCAGGCGTTCCAGGGTGCGCTCCTGCAGCACGCGCAGCAGCTTGATCTGCAGGTTGAGCGGCATGCTCTCGACCTCGTCGAGGAACAGCGTGCCGCCGTTGGCGTGCTCGATCTTGCCGATGCGCCGCTTGCCGGCGCCGGTGAAGGCATTGGCCTCATGGCCGAAGATCTCGCTTTCGAACAGGTTCTCCGGCAGGCCGCCGCAGTTCAGCGCCACGAACGGCTGGCCCTGGCGTCGGCTGAAGTCGTGCAGGCAGCGGGCCACCAGTTCCTTGCCGGTGCCGGTCTCGCCTTCGATCAGTACGTTGGCCGAGGTGTCAGCGACGTTGGCGATCAGTTCGCGCAGCTGCTCCATGGCCGGCGAACGGCCGATGATGCGCCCTTCAAGACTGCTCTGCTCGGCCAGCTGGCGGCGCAGGGCGAACACCTCGCGGGACAGGCCGCGCTGTTCCAGTGCCCGGCGCACCACCTCGACCAGGCGCTCCGGCGAGAAGGGTTTTTCCATGAAGTCGTAGGCGCCGTTGCGCATGGCGCCGACTGCCATGTCGATGTCGCCGTGGCCGGTGATCAGCACCACCGGCAGGCTGCGATCGCGGGCCTTGAGGCGGTTGAGCAGTTCCAGGCCATCGATGCCCGGCAGGCGGATATCGCTGACGACGATACCGGCAAAGTCGTCGCCGATGCGTTCCAGGGCCTGCTCGGCGCTGCCGACGCCTTCGCAGGCAATGTCTTCCAGGGCCAGCGCCTGCTGGCAGCCGAGCAGCACGTGCGGGTCGTCTTCGACGATCAGGACGGTGAGAGGTGCTTGTTTCATAGAGGCTCAGCCAATTCGCTAGGGGGCGTGACCAGGGGCAGGGCAAGCACGAACGCGGTGCCGCCACCGGCGGGATGTTCGACGCTCAGTGTACCCTTGGCAGCGGTGGCCAGGCTCGCCGACAGGGTCAGGCCCAGGCCCAGGCCATGCTCGCCCGGTTTGGTGGTGAAGAAGGGTTCGAACAGGTGCTTGCGTGCCTCGGCATCGATGCCGTGGCCGTTGTCGAGCACCCGCAGGCGGTACTTGTCGCCCTGGACTTCGCCTTCCAGCCACAGTTGCGGCAGGGGTTGGGTGGCCATCGCGTCGAGGGCGTTGCCGATCAGGTTGACCAGGATCTGTTCCAGACGGGTCTGGTCGATGGCCAGCAGCTGGTCGTCGAACTGCCGGTGCAGTTGCAGGTGACAGGCGCTGATGCGGTTGGCCAGCACCTGCAGAGTGGCTTCGACGGCCTTTTCCAGCGAAGCCTGGCCGCTGTCGTCGCCACGACGGGCAAACGAGCGCAGGCTGGCGGTGATGCGGCCCATGCGGTCGATCAGGTCGTTCATGGTGCGCAGGTTGGCGCTGGCGGTTTCCAGCGCGCCGCGCTCAAGGAAGCGCACGGTGTTGCCGGACAGGGTGCGCAGGGCCGCCAAGGGTTGATTGAGTTCATGGGCGATGCTGGTGGACATCTGCCCGATGGCCGCCAGCTTGCCGGCCTGGACCAGTTCGTCCTGGGCGTGGCGCAGGGTCTGCTCGGCGTGGCGCCGTTCGCGGATCTGGCCCTTGAGCCGTTCGTTGCTGGCGCGCAGGTCGGCGGTGCGCTCGGTGATCTTGCGTTCCAGCTGGCTGTTGGCTTCTTCCAGCGCCTCGCGGGCGGCCAGGCGGGTGGCGATCACCTTGCGCCGCTCGTTCCAGGCGATGGCCAGGATCGCCAGCAGGGCGAAGGCCACGCCCACCAGGATGCCCTGCATCATCGATTCGCGGCGCAGGTCCTGCAGCGGGGTGAGCAGGGTGAAATGCCAGGGGGTGTCGACCAGGCGGCGGGTCTGGGCCAGGTAGGACACCTCTCGCTGCTTGCCCTGATCGGTCTCGCTGTTGGCCGGGAAGGTGAGTTTCTCTACGCCGTCGGCCAGGGTTTCGCGGGCCAGCGGTTGCAGTTCGTTGAGCGGCCACCAGTAGTACTGCAGGCTGCGCGCCAGGCGTTCCTTGATCTGCGGCGTCAACGGGCGTACCGATTTCAGGCGCCGGGCCGGATCGCTGGAGAGGATGATGATGCCGTTCTCATCACTGACGAAGGCCTCCAGGCGGGCGCGCTGCCAGCGCTCCTCGAGGGTGTCCAGGCGCACCTTGATCACCGCCACGCCGATGATCTTGCCGTGTTCCTCCAGCCCGTGGGCCAGGTAGTAGCCGGCCTCGCCGGTGGTGCTGCCGATGCCGTAGAAGCGCCCCGGCTCGCCGCGCACGGCGACCTGGAAGTAGGCGCGAAACGCCAGGTCCTCGCCGAGGAAAGAGTCGGCGTCGCGCCAGTTGCTGGTGGCCTGGACCCGGCCGTTGGTGTCGAGGACGAAGATCGCCCGGCTGCGGCTGCGTCGGTTCAGGCCTTCGAGGTATTCGTTGACGGCCTGGCGATCACCAGCCTCGGGGTCGGTGAGCAGGCGCGAGACGCTGTCTTCCAGCTCCAGCAGGCTGGGCAGGTAGGTGTACTTGCTGATTTCGCTCTCGACGGTACGCGCGTGCAGTTCCAGCTGGCGCTCGCCGTTCTCGCTGAGGGTGCGGATGCCGTTGCTCTCGCTGATCAGGAAGCCGGCAAAGCCCAGCCCGACCATCAGCAGGATGACCAGGGGTGGGACGAGCAGTTGGCGGATCAGACGGGATTTCACGGCAGGCTGGGCAGGGCGAAGGAGCGAGGGGTCGCATTTCATCACAGTGGCCTTGTCACGACCAGCTTCCGCTGCCCGGCGAAGGGCCGGGCAGCGTCACTGAGGCGGACTTAGTGTTGCAGGATCTTGCTGAGGAAGTGCTGGGTGCGTTGGTCGCGGGCGCCCTGGTCGCCGAAGAACTCTTCCTTGGTGCAGTCTTCGATGATGCTGCCCTTGTCCATGAAGATGACCCGGTTGGCCACCTTGCGCGCAAAGCCCATTTCGTGGGTCACGCACATCATGGTCATGCCTTCGTGGGCCAGTTGCACCATTACATCGAGCACTTCGCTGACCATTTCCGGGTCCAGTGCCGAGGTGGGTTCGTCGAACAGCATGACGATCGGGTCCATCGACAGGGCACGGGCGATGGCCACGCGCTGCTGCTGGCCGCCGGAGAGCTGGCCGGGGTGTTTGTGGGCATGGGCCGACAGTCCCACGCGCTCAAGCAGTGCCAGGCCTTTCTTGGTGGCTTCTTCCTTGCTGCGGCCGAGCACCTTGATCTGGGCGATGGTCAGGTTCTCGGTGATGGTCAGGTGCGGGAACAGCTCGAAGTGCTGGAACACCATGCCGACCCGCGAGCGAAGCTTGGGCAGGTTGGTCTTCGGGTCGGCGATGGAGGTGCCGTCGACCACGATGTCGCCTTTCTGGAACGGTTCCAGGGCGTTGACGCACTTGATCAGGGTCGACTTGCCCGAGCCGGACGGGCCGCAGACCACCACCACTTCACCCTTCTTGACCTCGGTGCTGCAGTCGGTCAGTACCTGGAAGTCGCCGTACCACTTGTTGACGTTCTTGATGGAAATCATACGGTGATCCTTTTTTGCAGGCGCTTGACCAGCCACGAAGCGGAGAAGCTGATGAGGAAGTAGACGACACCGGCGAAGATCAGGAACTCGTGGGAGCGTCCGATGATGTCGCCGTTGGAGCGGGCCGAGTTGAGGAAGTCGATCAGGCCGACGGTGTAGACCAGCGAGGTGTCCTGGAACAGGATGATGCTCTGTTGCAGCAGCAGCGGGGTCATCTTGCGAAACGCCTGGGGCAGGATGATCAGGCGCATGCACTGGCCGTAGCTCATGCCCAGCGCTTGCGCGGCGCCCATCTGGCCCTTGGAGATCGACTGCACGCCGGCGCGGACGATTTCGCAGAAGTAGGCCGCCTCGAACATCATGAACGCCACGACGCAGGAGGTGAACGCACCCACCGGGGTGTCTTCACCGGTGATCCAGCGCAGCACGAACGGCACCGCCAGGTAGAACCAGGTGATCACCAGCAGCAGCGGGATGGAGCGGAAGTAGTTGACGTAGGCGCCGGCGACATTGGCCAGCAGCTTGTTCGACGACAGGCGCATCAGGGCGAGGATGGTACCCAGGGCAATGCCGCCGACCACGCCCATGACCATCAGTTGCAGGGTCAGGACCATGCCGTCCCAGAGGGCGGGCAGGGCCGGGATGATTTCACTGAAATCCATGTCCATTTACTTGCCTCCCACGGAAATCAGGCCCGGTACCGCGACTTTCTTCTCGACCATGCGCATGAGCAGCATCAGGCCCATGTTCAGGGTGAAGTAGATCAGGGTGGCCAGGGTGAATGCTTCGAACAGGTTCGCGGAGAACTCGGCGGTCTGCTTGGTCTGCGCCAGCAGCTCCATCAAGCCGATCAGCGAGGCCACCGAGGAGTTCTTGAACACGTTCAAGAATTCCGAGGTGAGCGGCGGAATGATGATCCGGTAGGCCTGGGGCAGCAGCACGTTCATGTAGATCTGCGACAGGCTGAAGCCCATCGCGCGCCCGGCCGACTCCTGGCCGCGGGGCAGCGCCTGGATGCCGGTGCGCACCTGCTCGCAGACACGGGCGGCGGTGAACAGGCCCAGGCATATGACCACGCTGATCAGCGCCGAGGTGGTCGGGTTGAGGTCCTGCTTGAACCACTCCTGCAGGCCTTCGGGCAGCAGGTCCGGTACCAGGAAGTACCAGATGAACAGCTGCACCAGCAGCGGCACGTTGCGGAACAGCTCGACGTAGGCGGTGGCAATCCCCGACACCAGGCGGTTTGGCACGGTACGCATCACGCCGAGCAGCGAGCCCAGCAGCAAGGCGATGATCCAGGCGGAAATGGCGATGGCGATGGTCCAGCCCAGACCGGTGACGTACCAGTCCAGATAGGTTTCGCTGCCCACGCCGGTGGACTTGAAGAACACGCCCCAGTCCCAGTTGTAATTCATCGGGATTTCCCCTCAGACGGTTGTTTCACGGGCACCTCGATACATCCGGGGGCGTTCGACGCCCTCGGATGTAAAGGTTAGACACTAACTAAGTGGCCTGTTGGATGGATTCGCGCGGATGCGCTTCAGGCCACTATTTGCCGGAGGTCAGGACTTCTTCTCGTCCGCCGCCTTGTCGGTCGGCTCATTGATCAGCTTCTTCAGCTCGTCGCTCATCGGGAACTGCAGGTTCAGGCCCTTTGGCGGAATCGGCTGCTGGAACCACTTGTCGTAGCTCTTGTTGACTTCACCCGACTTGAAGTAGGCGACGATGGCTTCGTCGACCGCTTTCTTGAAGGCCGGATCGTCCTTGCGCACCATGCAGCCGTAGATTTCGTAAGACTGTGGCGTGCCGGTGATGACCCAGTCGGCAGGCTTCTTGGCCTTGGCCATTTCACCGGCCAGCAGGGCGTCGTCCATCATGAAGGCCACGGCGCGGCCGCTTTCGAGCATGTTGAAGGCTTCACCGTGGTCCTTGGCGGAGATCACGTTCATCTTCATCTGCTTGTCGGCGTTCATCGCCTTGAGGATGCGCTCGGAGGTGGTGCCGGCGGTGGTCACCACGTTCTTGCCGGCCAGGTCGGCAAAGTCTTTATAGGAGGGCTGGCCATCCTTGACCTTGGTCAGCAGGCGGGTGCCGACTTCGAAGATGCCCACCGAGAAGCCGACCTGCTGCTGGCGCTCGACGTTGTTGGTGGTGGAGCCGCACTCCAGGTCCACGGTGCCGTTCTGCACCAGCGGGATGCGGGTCTGCGAGGTAACCAGGTTGTACTTGACCTTGATGTCGGTGCCCAGTTGCTTCTTCAGAGCTTCGACAACGGCTAGCTGGATGTCATGGGAGTAGCCCACCGGTTCCGGTTTGCCGGCCAGGTAGGAGAACGGGATGGAGGAGTCGCGATGGCCCAGGGTGATGGTGCCGGAGTCCTTGATCTTCTTCAGAGTACCGGTGAGCTCTTCGGCCATGACCGGCGATGCGATAACAGCGGCCGCGATGGCGGCGCCCAGCAATTGACGAACGATGCGCATCAAATTTTCCTCGACGTGTTTGTTTTTTTTATGGAGCCGTTGGCGGACTCTTTCGTTCAACGAATACAGCATGAAGCGTGGTGCATTCGGCGTTCAAGTGTAGAGCATGAGTCGTGCCAAGCCCCAACCTTGATCATAACGCCGTGAAAATGCTGGGGATGACTCTTTGTTGAAGGTTTTTGGATGTCATTTGATGTCCGTCAAACCGAACGCGTTACGTTGTTGTGTTCGGAAATCCGAATGAGTGGCGCGTAACTATCTACCGACAGGGCTTGGCGTGTCGCGGGTCAACTGTGGCTTTTCCCATCAGGAGAAGCTGGATGAGTTTTCACGAGATTGCCCCCGATTCCATCGATGCGCTGATTGCCAAGCGTTTGCCGGCTTGGTTGCAAACCGCCGCGGTCGACCGCTTGCAGGCGCTACACCGTGCGCTCAAGGCACAGCAGAAAAGTGCCGAGAAGATGCGTGAACTGCTGGCACCTGTGTCGGCACTTGATGCTTTTGCCGAGCCCTTGCTCAGGCAGGCACTGCACCAGCAGTTCAAGCTCGACGTTGACGTGCGCAACAGCACTGTGAAGATCGTGCAGGAGATCTATCATCCGGTGCCGCTGAACTCGGCGCCGAAGCTATGGGACCGGCGCACGTCCAGCAGGGAGCTGTTGACTGCGGCACTGCATAACTACACCGAGGATGAAACCACGCCTGGCGAACTGACCGTGGCTACGGTGCTGGATGCCGATAAAAAACGGCTGAATATCGGTTTTACTCAGTTCGCGAAACTTTGCCGCAGTCTCGACCTGGGCGGTCAGTATCAGACATTGCTCAGGGCGCACCTGCGACCGAGCGATTTGCTGGAGAAGGAGGCCGTTCATGCGCAGGTCAAAGAGGACCTTCGGGCACGCATGGAGGTTGCCGTGCGCCGGGCCATTCTCGAAGGGCATATCGATGAGCGCGCCTACCTGCAACTGCTGCCATTGTGTGCGCCTGCGCCGATCGTTCCGGGCGATCCGGCCGTATTGACCTGCCGTCAGTTGCACCTGCTGGGCAAGCGCGTGGAGGGCGTGGTGACCGTGGAAGTCCGGGAGCACGCCTTGGGGGCTGTCACGGGCATTCTCAGCTGGATTCCGGGCGATCCGATCCAGCCCGTCCAGCATCATGCCTCCTGGTCTGCGTTGTACCAGACGCTGGCCAGGCGCATGCGGCAATCACCTTATGTCGACTTTTTCATGCGTTTCGTCCGTGAGCGGGACAGGCCGGTGTTCGCCACTGTCCTGAAAAAGCTGCTCAAGGAGACGGACAGCTCCCGGGATATCGAACTGGATGGACGTCATCTGGACTTCGAAGGCACGTTGATTGCCTACCTGGGTAAGTTGCGTATCGAGAAAATCCTGGATGACGCGCGTGTGCTTGCGGTGCCCACCGCTGAAGCAGATGCCGACGCGTGTCGCGAGCGATTCGACCGTTACCTGGAAGCCGGGCTTACCCTGCTCAATCTGGCGGCCTTCTTCGTGCCACTGCTTGGCGAGGTCATGCTGGGGGTGGCCGCCGTCCAGATTGCCAATGAGGTCTACGAGGGCTACGAGGACTGGGCAATAGGTGATCGTCAGTCCGCCTTGCAGCATATGTTCGGGGTGGCAGAGAACCTTGCGGTGGCTGCCATCCTCGCCACGGGGGGAATGGCGACCGGGAAGGTGCTGGAGCGTTCGCTGGCGGTAGACAACCTGGTACCGATAGTCGATGACGCAGGGCAGACCAAGCTGTTCAGGAACTCAATGGAACCACATGAATGGTCCGGCGCAGGCCTGTTGATGCGTCGGCTTGGCCGAGAACTGAGTAACATGACCGATGAGCAGGCCCTGTGGCTGGCCGAAGGTACCGGTTTTGGCGAGGAGCACCTGCGTCGATTGCATGTACAGCAGGCGTCGCCCCCAGCCCGGTTGCTCGATGCCTGGGAGCGCTACCAGCTGCACGAGCAGTTTCCTGCGTTGCGTGGCGAAGCCTTTGAGGCCGAGGTGCGATCCAGGCAAGGCACCGAGACACCAGAAGCGTTGCTGCTGAGGCGGGATTTCCCGGGATTGAGCCATCGGGGCGCGCGGGAAATCATCGAACAGGCCAATGGGCGGCAGCTCGCAGAGATGCTCGATAAGCAGCGCATTCCGCTGGAGCTTGCCGAGCACGCGCACTGGTTTCTGCGTGACAGTCGGTTGGATCGGGCTTGCGCTGGCTTGCGCCAGGCAAGCGCGGTGAATCTTGACAGTGAGCGTCTGGCCCTAGGGTTGATCGACCAGCAAGCGCCGTGGGCTGAGAACCTGCGTCTTGAATTGCGTGACGGTTCTCATGCAGGCACGTTGCGCACACAGGTAGGCAGTGAGGAAGCCGCGGATATTCGCTATATCGTTCGCGGCACCCAGGGTTATCAGGCCCGGGATGGCAACGGCATCCCGTTACCGCAGGCAACGGAGCAGGACAGTCTGATCCAGGCGATATGCCTGCATCTGCAACCGTCGCAGAAACTGTTGTTGGGTGATGCTTCGCTGGACGAAAAGGCGTTGACCGACAAGTTGGCAGCATTGGCTGCCACCCAGCGCGAGCAGGTGGCTACATTGATCAGGCAGGCGCCGGTCGGAGAGGGTATCCGTCCACTGGCCCGTTTCGCCGACGGCCGCCTGGGATATCCATTATGTGGCCGTACTCCAGGTGGCCGACAGGCGAGTCGACGGGGGATTCATCAGATCTATCCGACCCTCGGCGAGGATGAGCTGGAAAACTATCTGCTGGACCTGGTCTCCAGGCATGTCGATCCATGGGTGCACTACAACCAGTTGAAACATCAGTTGAGCCGCCTGCGCGAAGGCTTGCAGAGCTGGTGCAGCGCAGGCGGCGGCATACTCGCCAAGCTCAGGCGCCGGCGTGTAGCCACCGCCATGCGCCGTTGCTGGCGCCGCAAGAGCCGAGTCCTGGGCGATGGTGGCCATTGGCTGATGGTCCGTGGCGAGCAGGTCGGCAGCCTGCCGAGCCTGCCCGCGGGCATCAGCTATGGTCATGTGACCCGTCTGACCCTGCGCGACATGGACCTTGCCAACGTCGATGCGGACTTCCTGTCACGTTTCACCGGGCTGGTGGAACTCGACCTGCGGGAAAACAGGCTGACCCAGGTGCCGGCAGGCATCGAGCGCCTTACTTCGCTGCGCTACCTGCGCCTTGGGTACAACCAGATCGCCATGGACAGTGCCGGCAACCAGCGCCTGCTGGCCCTGGTCAATCTACGGGAACTCGACCTGGGCCATAACCCGCTCGGTTGGGCTCCGGATGTGAATGGGCTGCGACACCTGCGTCGGTTATCGCTGCATTCGGGCGAGATCGCCAGGTTGCCCGAGCGGGTTCAGCAGTTGCCCTGGCAGGGGGTGGTCGACCTGCGCAACAACAGCATCCAGCATGTGCGTCAGGATTTGCACAACCTGCAGCTGCGCCTGCAGCGGATGGTCCTGCACGACAATCCGCTGGATGAAGCCAGCCAGGCGTTGGTGAACCTGGCGTCCCGTGAGCCGATCAATCGCAACCCCATCGAGCACCAGCTGATCGATCAGGCGGCTCGGGAGCTGTGGTTGGCCGGCAGCTCGGGCAAGCTGCGTAGTCGGCGTGAAGCCCAGTGGCTGAGATTGCGCGAGGAACCTGAATCAACGGCGCTGTTCCAGTTCTTTGCCGATTTTGCCCGGACCGAGGATTTTCGCGAGCATGACGATTTCTATCGCAGGCGCATCTGGCGAATGATCGAGGCGTGCGAGCAGAACACCGAGCTGCGTGCAGTGATGTTCGCCCAGGCTGGCGGGGAGCGTGCCTGCGAGGATCGATTGTTGCTGATCCTCAGCGAACTGGAGGTCACGTTGTACGTGGAGCGTGCTTCGGCGGGAACGCGCCTGGTCGAGCGTGAGGAGGCCTTGCTGAAGGCCGGCCGGGCGTTGTATCGGCTGGATGAGGTCAATACGCTGGCTGCGCGCAAGGTGCAGGAGCTCGAGCGTAGAGGTGGGGAGGTGGACCCGATCGAAGTCTATATGGCCTATCGGACGCATCTGGCCGAGCCGCTGGGCCTTCCTGCCCAGCCTGACGGCATGTACTACCTGATGGATGCCAGGGTGTCGCCGGGTGACCTGATCACGGCCAGGCTTCAGGTCCTGCGGGAGGAGACGCCGCAACGGCTGAGCGAGGCGCTGGCACAACGCCCGTTTTGGGACAGCTTTGTGCATGTGCGCTACCCGGAGAGGGTCGATGCCTTGGTCTCTGCCCTCGATGAGCAATTGACACAGGCCGCGTCGCTGTCCGAGCAGATGTACCTGGTTCGATCCGAGGCCCTGAGGGTGAAGTACGAAGCCTCGCTGCAGGCGCTGCGCCTGAGTCTGGCGCAGGAGGCGTACGCCCGCCTCCTGCCGGCTGTGCCTGTCGCCGAGGCGTGATCAGGCAGCCTGGACGCGAGCCTGGTTCTGTAGCAGGTACTCCTCGAGTGCCTGCTGCTCGGCGGCAGAGGTGAACAGGCCGAGTTTGGTCCGGCGCCAGAGGATGTCGGCGGCATCGACCGCCCATTCCTGTTCGCGCAAGTAGTCCACTTCACGGCTGAACAGCCCGCCGCCAATGGATTGCCCCAGGCCTTCTGGACCTTCCACGCCCTCGAGCAGGCGCCATACACGGCTGCCGTAGGTGACGGCCCAACGCTTGGCGATGTCCACCGGCAACCAGTCATGGCGTGCCAGCACGGCATCGACCAGCGCCTGTACGGTGGTCATGCTCTCGCCGCCCGGCAGCGGTGCGCCGGCGGTCCAGCTGCCACGCATCTGGGTGAAGAACGGTTGCAGTTCGGCCATGGCCGACTCGGCCAGCTTGCGGTAGGTGGTCAGCTTGCCGCCGAACACCGACAGTAGCGGCGCCTCGCCTTGGGCAGCGGACAACGCGAGGGTGTAGTCGCGGGTGACGGCCGACGGGTTGTCCGACTCGTCGTTGCACAGCGGACGTACGCCGGAATAGGTGTGCAGGATATCGGCGTGGCTGAGCTGGTGGTTGAAGTGCTCGTTGACCACCTTGAGCAGGTAGTCGGTTTCCTGCTCGGTGATCGCCACTTTGGCCGGGTCGCCGCTGTACTCGCGATCGGTGGTGCCGATCAGGGTGAAGCGGTCCAGGTAAGGGATGCAGAAGACGATGCGCTGGTCTTCGTTCTGCAGGATGTAGGCGTGCTCGCCTTCGTACAGGCGCGGCACGATCAGGTGGCTGCCCTGGATCAGGCGGATGCCGTACGGCGCGTCGAGCTTGAGGTCGTCCTTGATGAAGCTGGCGACCCAGGGGCCGGCCGCGTTCACCAGTGCCCGGGCGCGGATGCTCTGCAGGCTGCCGTCGGCATGCTGCAGTTCCACCTGCCACAGGCCATCGACGCGCTCGGCGCGCAGGCAGCGGGTGCGGGTGTGGATGTGCGCGCCCTTTTCCCGGGCGGCCATGGCGTTGACTACCACCAGGCGGGCATCGTCCACCGCACAGTCGGCGTATTCGAAGCCGCGGGTAATGGCCGGCTTGAGCGGGTAGCCCGGGCCGAAGCGCAGGCCGCGCGAGGCGCCCAGACGCTTGCGCTTGCCCAGGTGGTCATAGAGGAACAGGCCGGCGCGGATCATCCACGCCGGGCGCAGGTGCGGGCGATGGGGCAGCACGAAGCGCATGGGCTTGACGATGTGCGGCGCCTTGGCCAGCAACACTTCGCGTTCGGCCAGTGCTTCGCGCACCAGGCGGAACTCGTAGTGCTCCAGGTAGCGCAGGCCACCGTGGATCAGCTTGCTGCTGGCCGAGGAGGTGTGCTGTGCCAGGTCGTCCTTTTCGCAAAGGAACACCTTCAGGCCGCGCCCGGCGGCATCGGCAGCGATACCGACGCCATTGATGCCACCGCCGATCACGGCGAGGTCGTAGCAGTCCTGGAGTGGTGGCTGGGACGAAACGGGCTGGGACACGGGCAAGGCCTCCTGGGGCTGTTCACATCGAATATGAACATTGATGTTCGTTTTCGAAAATACTAGCGCAATGAACAGGCGGCTGCCAGTCAGTCTTTATAGAAAAAACTGATCGGATGACAGGGACATGAACATTTGTGAAAAAGGTGGGGTGAACGGTTGGAGATTTTCAGGGGTGTCCAGATCGAGCGCCGCCCGGGCGGCGCATCGCGGGACAAGCCCACAGGCGTAGCGCGTGGCTTGAGGGCCGCACGGTCGCTGTGGGAGCGGCTTCAGCCGCGAACACCGGCATAGCCGGTGCCAGGCACCGCGTCGCCTGCTTCGCGGGTAAACCCGCTCCCACAGGGATCGCGCCAGATTCTAAAAATTGAGCAAGACAGTTGCTCCCACATCTGTTTCGGGCCAGTTATGTCTGCGCCGCCGCGGCTGTATGCCTAGTTTGTACGACGCGGTTTCAGCGTGGGCACCACTGCCGCTCCACCTGTCTCAAGATGTGCACCAAGGCGAACAGCTATAACGTCACAGGACAGACTGGCCCGAAACAGATGTGGGAGCGGGCTTGTCCCGCGATACGCCGCGCGGGCGGCGCTCGATCTCACAGGCAATACAAGGGGTGAGGCCTGCGCCCTTTGCCCTCCCACGCCCTCTGCCTCAAACCACCTCAAGACGAATCTTGTACTGGTTGAGCAACTGGGTCAGGGCAGGAGTGGGCGCCTGGTCGGTCACCAGGCAGTCGATCAGGCTGATCGAACCGAGGCGGACCATGGCATTGCGGCCGAACTTGCTCGAGTCCGCCGCCAGCAGCACCTGGCGGGCGTTGGCGATGATCGCCTGGGATACCCGCACTTCCTGGTAGTCGAAGTCCAGCAGGCTGCCGTCCTCATCGATGCCGCTGATGCCGACCACGGCGAAGTCGACCTTGAACTGGTTGATGAAGTCGACGCTCGCCTGGCCGACCACGCCGCCGTCGCGACGCACCGTGCCGCCGGCCACCAGCACCTCGAAATCGTCCTTGGCCGCGAGGATCGCCGCCACGTGCAGGTTGTTGGTGATGACCTTCAGGTGATTATGGTTGAGCAGGGCGCGGGCAATGGATTCGGTGGTGGTGCCGATATTGATGAACAGCGAGGCATGGTCGGGAATCTGTCGGGCCACGGCTTCGGCGATGCGCTGCTTCTCGTCGCGCATCTGGTCGGCGCGCATGGCGTAGGCGGTGTTCTCGATGCTCGAGTCGTAGGCCGCGCCACCGTGATAACGGCGCAGCAGGTTGCCCTCGGCGAGCTGGTTGATATCGCGGCGGATGGTCTGCGGGGTGACGACGAACAGCTGCGCCATCTCCTCGATGCTCACGTAGCCGCGTTCGCGGACCAGCTCGAGGATTTGTTGTTGGCGTGGGGGCAGATTCATGGGCGGTCCTTTGGGGCTGCCGGACAAATTCTGCAATGATGCCGTAGGTCGTGGTGTAGGACCAGTCTGGTTATCGCGTAAATAGCCATCGCGGGGCAAGCCCGCTCCCACGCACAACCACTTGTGGGAGCGGGCTTGCCCCGCGATGCTTCAGGGATCAGGCGTCGTGATCTTCCCAGTCGCGGGTGCGATCGACAGCCTTGCGCCAGCCCTTGTACAGCTTCTCTTTCGCCGCTTCATCCAGCTGCGGGCTGAACTCGCGCTCGATGATCGCCTTGTCGCGCAGCTCGTCCAGGCCGCTCCAGAAACCGCAGGCAAGGCCTGCCAGGTAGGCCGCGCCCAGGGCCGTGGTCTCGCGCATCTTCGGACGTTCGACGCAGGTGCCAAGAATGTCGGCCTGGAACTGCATGAGGAAGTTGTTGGCCACCGCGCCACCATCCACCCGCAGTTCGCTCAGGCGCTGGCCGCAGTCCTGCTGCATGGCGTCGAGCACGTCGCGGGTCTGGTAGGCGATCGACTCCAGGGCGGCGCGGATGATGTGGTCGACCTTGACGCCACGGGTCAGGCCGAACAGCGCGCCACGGGCATACGGATCCCAGTAGGGCGCGCCCAGGCCGGTGAAGGCCGGCACCAGGTAGACGCCGTTGCTGTCCTTGACCTTGCTGGCGAAGTATTCGGTGTCGTAGGCGTCGTTGACGATCTTCAGTTCATCGCGCAGCCACTGCACGGTGGAGCCGCCGTTGAACACCGCGCCTTCGAGGGCGTAGGCCACCTCGCCGCGGGGGCCGCAGGCGATGGTGGTGAGCAGGCCGTGGGACGACTGGACCGCCTTGTCGCCGGTGTTCATCAGCAGGAAGCAGCCGGTGCCGTAGGTGTTCTTGGCCTGGCCGGGCTCCACGCACATCTGGCCGAACAGCGCCGATTGCTGGTCGCCGGCGATACCGGCGATGTCGATACCGCTCTTGGTCTTGCCATAGACTTCGGACGATGGGCGTACCTCAGGCAGCATCTGGCGCGGAATGCCAAGGATATCGAGGAGCTTGTCGTCCCATTGCAGGCTGTGGATGTTGAACATCAGCGTGCGCGAGGCGTTGGTGTAGTCGGTGACATGCACCTTGCCGCCGGAGAACTTCCAGATCAGCCAGGTATCGATGGTGCCGAACAGCAGTTCGCCACGCTCGGCGCGTTCGCGGGCGCCTTCGACATTGTCGAGGATCCACTTGAGCTTGGTGCCAGAGAAGTACGGGTCGGTGACCAGGCCGGTGGCCTCGCGGATGTACTGCTCGTGGCCGTCGCGCTTGAGCTGGGCGCAGATTTCGGTGCTGCGGCGGCACTGCCAGACGATGGCGTTGTACACCGGACGCCCGGTTTCCTTGTCCCAGACCACGGTGGTCTCGCGCTGGTTGGTGATGCCGATGGCGGCGACCTGGGCGTGGCTGATGCCGGCCTGGGCCAGGGCCTCGACCATGGTCGCGCTCTGGGTGGCGAAGATTTCCATCGGGTCATGCTCGACCCAGCCCGCCTGCGGGTAATGCTGGGCGAATTCACGCTGCGAGGTGCCCACCACGTTGGCGTCGCGATCGAAGATGATGGCGCGCGAACTGGTGGTGCCCTGGTCCAGGGCGATGATGTAGTTCTTGTCCAGGGTATCGGTCATGTCGGTGGCCTTGCACGAATATGGGAGTAGGTCAGGGCGTGGCGGGCGCCGGCCTTGCGGTCCGGGCCCGGCGCGGGCATCAGGAAACCTGGGTGTCGCCCTGAGGATTATCGTCTGTTTGTTGGGCCGCGGCCTGGGTGGCTGGCAAGTTGCGGGCGATCAGCCCGCGGTACAGGGCCGCGCCCAGGCTGGCACCGAGGATCGGCGCGAACACCGGCACCAGGAAATACGGAATATCGCGCCCGCCAGTGAAGGCGACTTCGCCCCAGCCGGCCAGGAAGGTCATCAGTTTAGGCCCGAAATCCCGCGCCGGGTTCATCGCGAAGCCGGTCAGCGGGCCCATGGCGCTGCCGATCACGGCGATCAGCAGGCCGATCAGCAGGGGGGCGGTGGCACCGCGTGGCAGACCGTTGTTGTCGTCGGTCAGGGCCATGATCACGGCCATCAGGATGGCGGTGATGATCACCTCGACCAGGAAGGCCTGGCCGGTGGACAGCGCCGGGTGCGGATAGGTGGAGAACACCGAGGCCAGCTCCAGGCTGGCCTGGCTGCCACGCACCATGGCGTGGCTTTGTTCGAAATCGAAGAACAGGTTGCTGTACAGGAAGTACACCAGGGCGGCGCCGCAGAACGCGCCGCACACCTGGGCCAGCATGTAGAACGGCAGCTTGCGCTTGTCGAAGCCGGCGAACACGGCCAGGGCGATGCTGACCGCCGGGTTCAGGTGCGCGCCGGAGACGCCGGCGGTCAGGTAGATCGCCATGCTCACGCCGACCCCCCAGATGATGCTGATCTCCCACAGGCCGAAGCTGGCGCCGGCGACCTTGAGCGCGGCGACACAACCGGTGCCGAAGAAGATAAGCAGGGCGGTGCCGAGAAACTCGGCCAGGCATTGGGCGGATAACGTGGGTTCGCGTAGAGCAGTTGTCATGTGTGACCTCGGTTCTTGTTGTTGTGAGGCGCTGGGCGCTCGACAGCAAAAAAGCCCGGAGTCGATCCCCATTGACGCCGGGCGGGTACAGGAAGTGCACCTTATAGGTGCACCATGTATTCATAAACGAAAAAATATAGACAAGAAACGCTGATGTCAAAGGTCGAAAATGAACGCTTGGCCACAATCTGACTGACGCACCGGGTCGTGAATCCATGGCCGCTGCTCTAGCCTGGGACCTGCGCTGGCTGCACCGGTGGAATTGCCCTAAAGTACCGGGCGACTTGTGATCGACTGGAGCCGTTGATGACCCCCGCCCTGGACCTTTTGAAGAAGGCGCGCGCCGAGCACCGCGTGCACAGTTACGAACATGATCCGAAAACCGCCTCGTATGGCCTGGAGGCGGCGGAAAAGCTGGGCCTTGACCCGCTGCGGGTGTTCAAGACCCTGCTTGCCAGCAGCGAAAAGGGAGAGCTGCTGGTAGCGGTGGTACCGGTGGTCGGCACCCTCGACCTGAAGGCACTGGCCCATGCGGCGGGGGTAAAAAAATGCGAGATGGCCGATCCGCAGGCGGCCCAGCGCGCCACGGGTTACCTGGTCGGGGGGATCAGCCCGCTGGGGCAGAAGAAGCGCCTGCGCACCTTTATCGATCAATCCGCGCAACAACATGAAACGATTCATGTGAGTGCTGGCCGCCGTGGGTTGGAAGTGGAGCTGGCCGCCGTGGTGCTGGCCACCCATACCCAGGGACAGTTCGCCGAGATCGGTCGCGGCTGATCATCTGTACTGATTGAAATTCCACGACTCTGTCACTGTCGGGCCCTGGCGGCATGCCGCATGCTCGGAACCTTTCCCGTCAGATACAGGAGTCGTGGCATGCAGTTGCATTTTCATCAGGTGGACGCCTTCAGCGACCGCCCGTTCGCTGGCAACCCGGCCATGGTCTACCACCTGGAACAGTGGCTCGACGATGGCCTGATGCAGCAGGTGGCCGCCGAACACAACCTCGCCGAAACCGCCTTCGTGGTGGCCGAAGGTGATGGCTATCGGATCCGCTGGTTCACCCCGAGCACCGAAGTCCCCCTGTGCGGTCACGCCACCCTGGCCAGCGCCCATGTCCTGTTCGACGTCTACGGTGAGCAAGCGCCGCGCCTGGATTTCCAGAGCCGTTCGGGCCTGCTCAGCGTCAGCCGTGAGCATGGCCGCCTGTGGTTGGACTTCCCGCGCATCGACCCGCAGCCGCTGACCGAGCCTGTGGCGGTGGCCGAAGCGCTGGGATGCGAGGTGCGCGAGGTCTACCAGACCCGCGAGCTGTTCGTGGTGCTCGACTCGGAGCAGGCGGTACGCGATTGCGCGCCGGACATGGCGGCGCTGGCTCGCCTGCCGGGCTTGGGGGTGATCGTGACGGCTCCAGGCGAGCGGCATGATTTCGTGTCGCGCTATTTCGCTCCGGGCATCGGCATCCCGGAGGACCCGGTCACCGGTTCCACCCATTGCTCGCTGATCCCTTACTGGGCGGCGCGGTTGGGCAAGTCCGAGCTGCAGGCCTTCCAGTGCTCGACCAGGGGAGGTGAGCTGTTCTGTCGTCTGGAAGGGGAGCGGGTGAAGATCGGCGGGATGGCTCGGCGGGTGGCCAGCGGTACGCTGATGTTGTGAATCTGCATGGGCATGTGTCCCTGTAGGAGCGGGCTTGTCCCGCGAATGCGTTCGATCCGGCACAGTTGTAGCCAGATCTGGCGCAATCGCGGGACAAGCCCGCTCCTACAGAGTGATGTCAGGCCGCCTGCATCAATGCGCGGAGCTCACGCGTCGCACGCCCTGCTCATGACTGGCCAGCTGCGCTGCGACGCTGCCGGGTACCGCGAACAGCACCAGGTGGTCCGCCGCTACCGCGATACCAACGTCCTGGCCGACCTGATGGTCGTTGTGGCTGGGGAAGATCGCCTCGAGCTGGCTGCCGGTGGGCAGTTGCAGGCGATACAGGGTCGAGGCGCCGAGGAAGCTCTTGCCGATGACCTGCGCCCGCAACGGGCTGTCGGGGGCATGGATGATGTCATCCGGACGCAGCAGCACATCCACCGAACTGCCAGGAGCCATGGTGTAGGCACGGTTGCCGCGCAGCTCGCCGAGTTCGGTGGTTACTGACTCGTGGCTGCTCATCTGGCCGCGAATGAAGTAGCCCTGGCCGATGAAGCTTGCGACAAACGGGGTCTGCGGCTCGTGGTAGAGGTTGTAGGGGGTGTCCCACTGTTCCAGGCGACCCTCCTTGAACACGCCGACATGGTCGCTGACGGCAAAGGCTTCTTCCTGGTCGTGGGTGACCAGGATGGCGCTGGTGCCACGGCCCTTGAGAATGTCGCGGACCTCATGGCTCAGGCGCCGACGCAGTTCCACGTCGAGGTTGGAGAACGGCTCGTCAAGCAGCAGCAGTTGCGGCTCGGGCGCCAGCGCCCGGGCCAGGGCCACGCGCTGCTGCTGGCCGCCGGACAGCTCGTGCGGGTAGCGCCCGCCCAGGCCGCCGAGCTTGACCAGCTCGAGCATCTCGTCGACCACCGCCGCCTGGCGCGGGTGCTTGCCGATGCCGAAGGCGATGTTCTGTGCCACGGTGAGGTGGGGGAACAGGGCGTAGTCCTGGAACACCATGCCGATCCGGCGCTTTTCCGGGGCCAGGGTGAACCCGGCGCGGGAAATGACTTCGCCGGCCAGCTGGATCTCGCCGTCGTGCACCGGCTCGAAGCCGGCGATGGCGCGCAGCGTGGTGGTCTTGCCGCAACCGGAGGACCCCAGCAGGCAACCGATGTCGCCTGCGTTCAGGTGCAGGTTGAGGTTCTGGACGATGCGCTGTTCGCCATAGCCGCAGGCGAGGTTGCGCAGGTTGAGCAGTAGCTGTTGACTCATGCGTGGTGGTAAGCCGGTTCTACAAGGAATTCCAGAAGGGCCTTCTGCGCATGCAAGCGGTTTTCAGCTTCGTCCCAGGCGACCGAACGGGCGTCGTCGAGCAGGTCCTGGCTGATTTCCTCGCCACGGTGGGCGGGCAGGCAATGCATGAACAGGGCATCGGGTGCCGCCAGGTCGAGCAGTTCGCGGGTGACCTGGTAAGGCGCGAAATGCGCCAGGCGCCGTGCAGTTTCCTCTTCCTGGCCCATGGAAGTCCAGACATCCGTGGTCACCAGATGAGCGCCGCGCACGGCTTCCTTCGGATCACGGATGATCTGTACACGGTCACCGCCCAGCGCCAGGAAGCGCTGATCAGGCTCGTAGCCTTCAGGGCAAGTGATGCGCAGTTGGAAATCGAACTGCACGGCAGCTTCGATATAGGAGTTGCACATGTTGAAGCCGTCGCCGACCCAGGCCACGGTCTTGCCCTGGATCGCGCCACGGTGCTCGAAGAAGGTCTGCATGTCGGCCAGCAGTTGGCAGGGGTGCGACTCGTCGGACAGGCCGTTGATGACCGGCACCTTCGAGTTGGCGGCGAACTCGGTCAGGGTGCTGTGGGCGTGGGTGCGGATCATCACCGCGTCGACCATGCTCGAGAGCACGATGGCGCTGTCGGCGATCGGCTCGCCGCGGCCCAGCTGGGTGTCGCGCGGCGACAGGAAGATGGCCTGGCCGCCGAGCTGGATCATGCCGGCTTCGAAGGACACCCGGGTGCGGGTCGAGGACTTCTCGAAGATCATGCCCAGCACGCGGTTCTTCAGCGGCTCGAACAGCACGCCTCGTTTGCGCAGGTCCTTCAGCTCGATGCCTCGACGGATCACACCGAGCAATTCGTCAGCGGTGAAATCCATCAGGGAGAGAAAGTGCCTTGCGCTCATGATTGACTACCTTATCTGCAACGTTCTGCAGGTCGACCGTATGGGTTTTGTTGACAACGGGGGTGACCTGCGGCGTAAGCCGCACGGGGCGGACGGAATAGGGAAAGGCGCAATACTATAATTAAATGTCGCCTAAAACCAAGAGGGGAAACAGCGCCACTGTGTCAAAGGGTGTCGTAAGCCCTTGCCGGCTAGCTGTTTTTTATTTGCTACAGCGGTTGTACACGGCTCGGAGCGTATTTGGCAAACCCGTTGTCGCGAATCGCCCGCCTGATGTCGTCCGATTCACGCCGCGAACCTCGCTGGCGAGCCCCGGTCGGCAGGCGCATAGTCGAACCTCGACAATAACAAGGCAGAGGCGGCCATGACCAAGACCCTGCATCACCGAGCCTGTCACCTGTGCGAGGCCATCTGCGGCCTGAACATCGAAGTCACCCACGAAGCCGATGGCCCGGCGCGGATCAGCTCGATCAAGGGCGACCCGCAGGATCCGTTCAGCCGCGGCCATGTCTGCCCCAAGGCGGTCGCCCTGCAGGACATCCAGGAGGACCCCGACCGCCTGCGCCAGCCCCACCGGCGCATCGGTGACCAGTGGCTGCCAATCAGTTGGGACGAAGCCTTCGCCCTGGCCGCCGAGCGGCTGTGGGCGATCCAGCAGGCCCACGGGCGCAACGCGGTCGCCGTGTACCAGGGCAACCCCAGCGTGCACAACTATGGGCTGATGACCCATAGCAACTATTTCCTTGGCTTGCTCAAGACCCGCAATCGCTTCTCGGCGACCTCGGTGGACCAGTTGCCGCAGCACCTGACCAGCCACCTGATGTACGGCCATGGCCTGCTGCTGCCAATTCCGGACATCGACCATACGCAGTTCATGCTCATCCTCGGCGGCAATCCATTGGCCTCCAATGGCAGCATCATGACCGTCCCGGATGTGGAAAAGCGCCTCAAGGCACTCAAGGCCAGGGGCGGGCAACTGGTGGTGGTGGATCCGCGACGCAGCGAGACGGCTGCGCTGGCCGACCAGCACCTGTTCATTCGCCCCGGTGGCGACGCGGCGCTGCTGTGTGGCTTGCTGCATACGCTGTTCAGCGAGAACCTGGCCCGGGGCTCGCATCTGCCGGTTGCGGGCCTGGAGCAGGTGCGCGAAGCCATCCTGCCGTTCGATGCGTCTGCCATGAGCGCGTTGTGCGGTATTCCGGCCGAGGCGATCCGCCAGCTGGCGCGGGATTTCGCCGCCGCCGACAAGGCGGTGTGCTATGGCCGGATGGGCGTATCGACCCAGGCCTTCGGTTCGCTGTGCCACTGGCTGGTGCAGTTGATCAACCTGGTCACCGGCAATCTTGATCGTGAAGGCGGCGCCCTGTGCACGGCGCCTGCGGTCGACCTGGTCGCCAGCACCTCCGGCGGGCATTTCGATCAATGGCGCAGCCGGGTCTCGGGCTTGCCCGAGTATGGCGGCGAGCTGCCGGTCTCGGCCCTGGCCGAAGAGATCCTCGAACCAGGCGAAGGGCAGGTGCGGGCGCTGGTGACCGTGGCAGGCAACCCGGTGCTGTCCACGCCTAACGGGCGACGCCTGGACGACGCCCTGGCCGGCCTCGACTTCATGCTCAGCATCGATCTGTACATCAACGAGACCACGCGCCATGCCGACCTGATCCTGCCGTCGACCTCGGCGCTGGAGAACGATCACTACGATTCCACCTTCAACCTGCTGGCGGTGCGCAACGTCACCCGCTTCAACCGGGCGATCCTACCCAAGCCCGATGGCGCGCTGCACGACTGGGAGATCTTCGTGGGCCTGGCCAAGGCCTTTGCCGAGCGCGCGCAGGTCGAGCTCAAGGCCACCTTGTCGCCGGCACAGATGATCGACTTCGCCCTGCGCAAGGGGCCTTATGGCGACGGGACGCCCTGGAAGCTCTCGCTGGAGGCGCTAGACGCGTATCCCCATGGTCTCGACCTCGGGCCGCTATATGCCAACTTGGCAACGCGCCTGCGCACGGCGAGCGGGCAGGTCGAGGCGGCACCGGCGGTGCTGCTCGAAGACCTGCGGCGCCTTGCCAGTGTGTCCGCGCCCACGGATGACCAGCTGTTGCTCATCGGCCGTCGCCATGTGCGCAGCAACAACTCGTGGATGCACAACTACCACCGCCTGGTCAAAGGCAAGCCGCGCCACCAGTTGCTGATGCACCCGGACGACTTGAGCCGGCGCCAGTTGCAGGACGGCCAGATGGTGCGGGTGCGCTCGCGCACAGGGGTGATCGAGGTGGCGGTACAGGCCAGCGAGGAGATGATGCCGGGCGTGGTCAGCCTGCCCCATGGCTACGGCCATGGGCGCCAGGGCGCGCGCTTGCAGGTGGCCGCTGTGCAGCCGGGGGCGAGTGCCAATGACCTGACTGACGAACACCTGCGCGATGGCGTTTCCGGCAATGCCGCCCTCAATGGCGTGCCGGTACAGGTCGAGGCCGCATGAAGCACGGCAAGGCCGAGCACGCTGCTCGGCTTTCCGATACAATGCGTCACCGTGCCGACGACCCTGTCGGAAAGTTCAGCCGAGGTGCTTCATGGATATCATCGATACAATCAAAGAGCAGATTGCCAACAACACCATTCTGCTTTACATGAAAGGTTCGCCGAATGCCCCACAGTGTGGCTTCTCGGCCAAGGCTTCGCAGGCCGTGATGGGTTGCGGCGAGAAGTTCGCCTACGTCGACATCCTGCAGAACCCGGAAATTCGCGCCAACCTGCCCAAGTACGCCAACTGGCCGACTTTCCCGCAACTGTGGGTGGCTGGTGAGCTGGTCGGCGGCAGCGACATCATGCTGGAAATGTTCGAGAAGGGTGAACTGCAGACCCTGATCAAGGACGCGGCCGCCAAGGCCAAGGCTTCCGAGGCCTGATTCAGGTCTACTCGCCTGCACGCAAAAAGCCCCGCGATAGCGGGGCTTTTTGTTGGGTAATCGTCAGTAATTGCAAGGCCACAATTCGTCGACTGCATGCGGCTTGTGTAGGAGCGGCCTTGTGTCGCGAAAGGGCCGCATAGCGGCCCCGGCAATATCAGCTTGATGCGTAGATCTGGGGCCGCTACGCGCCCCTTTCCGGCCGGTCCGACGCCTCGGCAAGGCCGCTCCTACAGGGTTACGCGATCACCTGCTGGAGATGCTTTGTCTGACCGACGTAAAACTTATTCTTCGCCCATCTGCGACTGCAGGTAGTTCTCGAGAGTGACCTTGTCGATCAGGCCCAGCTGGGTTTCCAGCCAATCGATGTGCTCTTCCTGGTCTTCGAGGATGTCTTCGAGCACGTCGCGCGAGCCGAAGTCGCCAGCGGTTTCGCAGTGGGCAATGGCGGCCTTGAGGTCGGCATGGGCCTTTTTCTCAAGCTTCAGGTCGCAGTCGAGCATCTCCTTGGTGTGCTCGCCGATCATCAGCTTGCCCAGGTCCTGGACGTTGGGGATGCCTTCGAGGAAGAGGATGCGCTTGATCAGCTTGTCAGCGTCCTTCATCGCCTGGATGGACTCTTTGTACTCGAGCTTGCCGATCCTGTTCAGGCCCCAATCTTCATACATGCGCGCGTGCAGGAAGTACTGGTTGATTGCGACCAGCTCGTTTCCGAGGATCTTGTTGAGATGCTGGATGACGCTTACGTCGCCTTTCATGATGGGGTCTGCCCTGTAGATGTTGAGCCAATGAAAACAAGTCTGAGCCCCTCAACTATCTATGTCAAACCTAAGTTATTGAATAATAAGTGAAAATTAATCGGAATAAGAATGTTTGTGAACTGCGTTCGGGCGCTAACTTATTGAATTGCAGGCATAAAAAAACCGGACTCTGGGTCCGGTTCTTCGAATTCGGGGTAATTACGCCGCGTTGAATTCAGCGGGGTAGGGCAGGGCGGCCTGTTGGCTCAGTTGCAGCTCGGTGAGGGTTTCGCGCACCACCTGCTTGGCGAGGCAGGCGCACTTGCCGCACTGGCTGGCCACATTGGTGGCAGCTCGCACTTCCTTGTAGCTGCAGCATCCTTCGTAGATCGCATCGCGGATCTGTCCATCGGTGACACCGACACAGAGACACACATACATAAAGGCTGACCGTCGCGGGTTGAGTCGATGCGTTGGAGAGTAATGGTAATGAGAATGCTTGTCAAAACACTTTGTGTAAGGTGCGCGCCAGAGCGACCGGCGGTCGAGATTCGGCCTGTCACGCAAAGCTGTGTATGATGGTCGGCCTTTGCTGGATCCGGGGGAAGGTGTTCCGCCCGGGCAAGGTTTTTCACCCCTCATCAGGAGAGATCGAATGAGCGTACTCGTTGGCAAACAAGCCCCGGACTTCACCGTTCCAGCCGTGCTGGGCAACGGCGAGATCGTCGACAGCTTCAACCTGGCCTCGGCCATCAAGGGCAAGTACGGCCTGGTATTCTTCTACCCGCTGGACTTCACCTTCGTCTGCCCGTCCGAGCTGATCGCCCTGGACAACCGCATCCCTGACTTCCAGGCGCGCAACGTGGAAGTGATCGGCGTGTCGATCGACTCGCACTTCACCCACAACGCCTGGCGCAACACCCCGGTCAACAACGGCGGTATCGGTCAGGTCAAGTACACCCTGGCAGCCGACATGACCCACGAAATCTGCAAGGCCTACGACGTCGAGTCCGAAGGCGGCGTGGCCTTCCGTGGCGCCTTCCTGATCGACACCAACGGTGTCGTTCGTTCGCAGATCGTCAACGACCTGCCACTGGGCCGTAACATGGACGAGCTGCTGCGCCTGGTCGACGCCCTGCAGTTCCACGAAGAGCACGGCGAAGTCTGCCCGGCCAACTGGAAGAAAGGCGACAAGGGCATGAACGCTTCGCCGGAAGGCGTTGCTGCTTACCTGAGCGAGAACGCTGGCAAGCTGTAATTGCCATGCGCATAAAAAAACCGGCCCTGGTGGCCGGTTTTTTTATGCCCGCGGTTAGTGCGTTCGGCGCCCTGTAGGAGCGGCCTTGTGCCGCGAAAGGGCCGCGCAGCGGTCCCGCGATATCCGCCTCGGCACTGAGATCCTGGGGCTGCTGCGCAGCCCTTTCGCGGCGCAAGGCCGCTCCTACAGGGAACGGTCGGCTTAATCGTTGAAATCGCGCCAGCCGCCCATCTCTTTCCAGCGATTGACGATGCCGCAGAACAACTCGGCGGTCTTCTCGGTGTCGTAGCGCGCCGAATGCGCCTCACGCCCGTCGAAGTCGATGTCCGCGCTCTGGCAGGCCCGGGCCAGCACGGTCTGGCCGTAGGCGAGGCCGGCGAGGGTGGCGGTATCGAAGCTGGAGAACGGATGGAACGGGTTGCGCTTGATGTCGTTGCGCGCCACCGCGGCATTGAGGAAGCCCAGGTCGAAGCTGCTGTTGTGTCCGACCAGGATCGCCCGCTTGCAGCCATTGGCCTTCAACGCCTTGCGCACGCCGCGGAAGATATCGGTCAGCGCGCTTTCCTCGCTCACCGCCATGCGCAGCGGGTGGTCCAGCTTGATACCGGTGAACTCCAGCGCGGCCGCTTCGATATTGGCCCCTTCGAACGGTTCGACCCGGTGGAAGTAGGTGTGCTCGGGGAACAGGAAGCCCTTCTCGTCCATGCCGATGGTGACGGCGGCGATCTCCAGCAGCGCGTCGGTGGCGCTGTTGAAACCGCCGGTCTCGACATCCACCACCACGGGCAGGTAGCCACGGAAACGCTCGGCCATCGGGTGGCGCGAGCCGCTGCTGACCTGGCTGTCCTGGTCGTCTTCGTACAGATCTTCGCTCACGCGTTGTCCTCCAGCAGGCGCCAGCGCAACTTCTCACCGGCGCGCAAGGGGATCACGGTGTTGTCGCCGAACGGCAGGCTGTCCGGCGCGGTCCACTCCTCACGCACCAGGGTGATGGTGTCGGTGTTGCGCGCCAGGCCGTAGAAGTCCGGGCCGTGCTTGCTGGCGAAGCCTTCGAGCTTGTCCAGGGCGTTGCGCTGTTCGAATGCCTCGGCGTACATCTCGATGGCGGCATAAGCGGTGTAGCAGCCGGCGCAGCCGCAGGCGGCTTCCTTGGCATGCTTGGCGTGGGGCGCCGAGTCGGTGCCGAGGAAGAACTTCGGGTTGCCGCTGGTGGCGGCATCCAGCAGCGCCACCTGATGGGTGTTGCGCTTGAGGATCGGCAGGCAGTAGAAGTGCGGGCGGATACCGCCAACCAGCATGTGGTTGCGGTTGTACAGCAGGTGCTGGGCGGTGATGGTCGCACCGACGTTGGCCGGCGCTTCGCTGACGAACTGCGCGGCGTCGCTGGTGGTGATGTGTTCGAACACCACCTTCAGGGTCGGGAAGCGTTCGACCAGGCGGCGCATGTGCTCGTCGATGAAGCGTTTCTCGCGGTCGAACACGTCGATCTCGCTGCGCGTGACTTCACCGTGCACCAGCAAGGGCATGCCGGTTTCGGCCAGGGCCTCGATCGCCGGGAAGATATTGTCGATGCTGGTCACGCCCGAATCGGAGTTGGTGGTGGCGCCGGCCGGGTAGAGCTTGGCGGCGTACACGATCCCGCTGGCCTTGGCGGCACGCACATCGTCGGCGCTGGTGCGGTCGGTGAGATAGAGCACCATCAGTGGCTCGAAGCGGCTGCCGGCGGGGCGTGCGGCAAGGATGCGCTCACGGTAGGCGGCGGCCTCGACGGCGTTGCGCACCGGCGGAACCAGGTTAGGCATGATGATGGCACGGGCGAAGGTGCGCGCCACGTCACCGACGGTGTGGGGCAGGACGGCACCATCGCGCAGATGGATGTGCCAGTCGTCGGGGCGCAGGAGGGTCAGGCGATCGGACATTGGAGATTCCAGGCGGGTCGAACTCAGAAGCCAATGCTACCGGAAAACCCCTGTTCGAGCACGGCTATCAAGTTTTCCGACGGGCGACCGATAGCGTTCAGGTAAGTCGTCGGAATTTGTGGAGCCGCCCGTGCGCCAGCGTTACCTAGCCCTGTTCACCCTCGTTGCCAGCCTGCCGGCCGGAGCAATGACCTTCCAGACCCGCGTGGAGAACGTCGCCTGGAAAGTCGAGGGTGACCAGTTCGAATGTCGCCTGATCCAGCCGATCGACGGTTTCGGCAGCGGTGAGTTCGTGCGCCGTGCCGGCGAGCAGCCGACCTTCCAGCTGCGTTCGGACAGCAATGTCCTGGGCGCCGGCTCCGCCACCCTGCTGGCCGCCGCCGCCCCTTGGCAGCCCGGGCGCGGCGATATCAACCTCGGTGCGGTGCACATGGCCCGTACCGGCGTGCTGTTTACCTCCAGCCAGGGTCAGGCCAGCCGCCTGATCAACGGCCTGCTCGATGGTCGCAGCACCGTGGTGCGCAACTACCGCGGCGAAGGTGGTCGGCCGATGGAAGTGCATGTGATGCCGGTCAGCTTCGCCAAGGCCTACAGCGACTACCAGCTGTGCGCCGCCAAGCTGCTGCCGATGAACTACGACCAGATCCGCCAGACCCAGGTCGGCTTCCCCGGCGGCGGGATCGAGCTGGACAGCTCGGCGCGCGCCCGTCTGGATGTGCTGCTCGACTACCTGAAGGCCGATCCGACGGTCAACCACATCGAACTCAACGGCCACTCCGACAACAGCGGCAATCGCCTGACCAACCGCGACACCTCCCGCCGACGGGCCCTGGCGGTGGCCGACTACCTCAAGGCCCATGGCGTGCCGGAAGAGCAGATCAGCGTACGCTTCCACGGCGAACGCTATCCGTTGGCCAAGAACAACAGTGCCGCCAACCGGGCGCGCAACCGTCGGGTGAACATCCAGCTCGAGCGTGTAACGCCGGTCGAGAAGCCGGTGGAGAAACCGGCAGCGCAGGTGCCCCCGTCGGCCCCGGCACCCGTCGCCACGCCTGCGCCAACGACGCCTGCAGCCGCTGCCACGCCGTCCGCTCCAGCGAAATCCTGAGTGCGACAGCGGGTCGCGCTCTCGACAATTCCTGTCGCTTTGTCGTCACAAGCTGTCGCCCCATTGTAAATTTTTCAGCAACGCCGGTAGAATCATCCGCTTTCCGTACAACCCCGTGGAGTGATGGCATGGCGGACGTAAAAAAGGTCGTATTGGCGTATTCCGGCGGCCTTGATACTTCGGTGATTCTCAAGTGGCTGCAGGACACCTACAACTGTGAAGTGGTGACCTTCACCGCTGACCTCGGCCAGGGCGAGGAGGTCGAGCCGGCCCGCGCCAAGGCCCAGGCGATGGGCGTGAAAGAAATCTACATCGACGACCTGCGCGAAGAGTTCGTGCGTGATTTCGTCTTCCCGATGTTCCGCGCCAACACCGTCTACGAAGGCGAGTACCTGCTGGGTACTTCCATCGCCCGCCCGCTGATCGCCAAGCGCCTGATCGAGATCGCCAACGAAACCGGCGCCGACGCCATTTCCCACGGTGCCACCGGCAAGGGCAACGACCAGGTGCGCTTCGAACTGGGCGCCTATGCGCTCAAGCCAGGCGTCAAGGTCATCGCTCCATGGCGCGAGTGGGACCTGCTGTCCCGCGAGAAGCTGATGGACTACGCCGAGAAGCACGGCATCCCGATCGAGCGCCACGGCAAGAAGAAATCGCCGTACTCGATGGACGCCAACCTGCTGCACATCTCCTACGAAGGCGGTGTCCTGGAAGATACCTGGACCGAGCACGAGGAAGACATGTGGAAATGGAGCGTCTCGCCTGAGAACGCCCCCGACCAGGCCACCTACCTCGAGCTGACCTACCGCAACGGTGACATCGTCGCCATCGACGGCGTCGAGAAGACCCCGGCCACCGTGCTGGCCGACCTCAACCGCATCGGCGGCGCCAACGGCATCGGTCGCCTGGACATCGTCGAGAACCGCTACGTCGGCATGAAGTCGCGCGGCTGCTACGAGACCCCGGGCGGCACCATCATGCTCAAGGCTCACCGTGCCATCGAGTCGATCACCCTGGACCGCGAAGTCGCTCACCTGAAGGATGAGCTGATGCCCAAGTACGCCAGCCTGATCTACACCGGCTACTGGTGGAGCCCGGAGCGTCTGATGCTGCAGCAGATGATCGACGCCTCCCAGGTCAACGTGAACGGCGTCGTGCGCCTGAAGCTGTACAAGGGTAATGTCACGGTCGTTGGCCGCAAGTCGGACGACTCGCTGTTCGATGCCAATATCGCGACCTTCGAGGAAGACGGCGGCGCCTACAACCAGGCCGATGCCGCAGGCTTCATCAAGCTCAACGCACTGCGCATGCGCATCGCGGCCAACAAGGGCCGTTCGCTGCTGTAAGCCTTTGGCGTGCCCGAAAAACCCGGCCTCGGCCGGGTTTTTTCATGCCCGGGATTCAGGGGGAGGCGGGGCCTCGCCTTCCTGCATCGGCGATACCGACAGGTGGATGCAGGTTCGCGTATCGAGGTTGTACAGGATCCAGCGCCGCTGTTGGCCGTGGGGACGCTCGATCATCCGCTGCACATGGTTTTCGATGAGCTTTCGACTGTCGGCGCCGGAGATGGCGATGATCATCGCCCCTTTGTCCCGTGCGGCAGGTGGGCGAGGCGGCCTGTCCGCCCCCGTGGCGCGTCTGTCCGGGGCAAACAGCGAGCCGTTGTTGAAGTTGAGCGTAAGGAAGAACAGCACGGTAAGGAAGAACGGAAACCCCACCAGAAACCAAGTGTAGACAATCTGGCTGTCGTCGCTGAGAAACGGCAGCGAGGCCAGGGCGGACGCCTCGATCACACCGGCAAATACAGCGATAAGGGTCAACGGACTGATAGGGTCGCGATTCATGATGAGTGCCTGGCCATGCTTTGCCCATCAGTAGCTCGTTTTTCCGAATGCGATAAGCGTGGATCATTTCCCTGCCGGGTGATGCCACAGGCTACGGCAGCGCTTTTTATCCAGTCTGTACAGTCGAAATTTCCTGCATGAAGTGTCACCTGGCGGCACTTGGATCCAATTCTGCCGACTGTTACTTTTTGGGGGCGACGAACATGCATCTATTACATTTTGTTAATTAGCTGCTTGTAGGAAGAATCTCTATTAACAGTAGTCCACTTCTTTCGGTGAATTTGCCAGGGAAACCGCTGCATAAATAATCGTTATGCTCGGGTGTGGTGGTCTATCGAACTAAAAATAACGTATCAATGGGAATCGCATGAATAAAGTGCTGATCGTGGATGATCACCCGGTCATTCGCCTGGCCGTACGCATGCTGATGGAACGGCATGGCTACGAGGTAGTGGCGGAGAGCGACAATGGTGTGGATGCCTTGCAACTGACGCGGGAGTATCTGCCGGACATTGTCATTCTGGATATCGGGATCCCCAAACTGGATGGGCTTGAAGTGATTGCCCGGATGACCCTGGCAAGTCCCGGGACCAAGGTGCTGGTGCTGACCTCTCAGGCGCCGGGGCACTTCTCGATGCGCTGCATGCAGGCGGGGGCGGCGGGTTATGTGTGCAAGCAGCAGGAGCTGACCGAACTGCTCAGCGCGATCAAGGCCGTGCTGTCCGGCTACAGCTACTTCCCCAACCAGGCGCTGCACAAGGGACGCTCGGGCGTGAGCGGCGCCACGGAGATGGAGATGGTCGAGCGGCTTTCCGGGCGGGAGATGATGGTGTTGCAGCAGCTTGCCCGGGGCAAGAGCAACAAGGAGATCGCCGACAGCATGTTCCTCAGCAACAAGACGGTCAGTACCTACAAGACGCGCCTGCTGCTCAAGCTGAATGCCCGCTCGCTGGTGGACCTGATCGAGCTTGCCCAGCGTCATGGGCTCGCCTGAGCCTCATTGAAAAAGCCTCCGTTCGGGAGGCTTTTGCGTGCCTGTTCTACAAGTCGTAGTCGAAGTCGGCCAGTTGCTTCTGCAGGCGTCGTTCCTCGAGCATGTTGTCGATGGTGCGGCGTTTGCTCAGGTTGGTCTTGGCCGGTTCGGCCTGCGGCTCCACATCGTCGTCCGCACTCTGGAAATCGTCGTCGATTACCAGCTCTTCTTTATCGGTGCTCATGCGTCACTCCAAGCCAAAGGGCCATTGGCCGTCCTTATATCGGGAATCGCAGAGCGGGTAAAAAAGATTTTTTCAATTGCCTCGCGCAGGTTTCAGCTATTGCCTCAATCGTCGGAGGTCTTGTGCTTGTATTCGCACAGGTCTTCGATCCGGCAACTGCCACAGCGCGGTTTTCGGGCTTGGCAGACGTAACGGCCATGCAGGATCAACCAGTGGTGGGAATCGAGCAGATAGTCCCTGGGGACGAACTTGAGCAGCTTCTTCTCCACCTCCAGCACGGTCTTGCCCGGTGCGATACCTGTGCGGTTGCTGACCCGGAAGATATGCGTGTCGACGGCCATGGTGAGCTGGCGAAAGGCAGTGTTGAGCACCACGTTGGCGGTCTTGCGGCCGACGCCGGGCAGGGCTTCGAGGGCCTCGCGGGTCTGCGGGACTTCGCCGGCGTGCTGCTCGACCAGCAGGCGGCAGGTTTCGATGACGTTCTTGGCCTTGCTGTTGTACAGGCCGATGGTCTTGATGTACTCGCTCAGGCCGTCGACGCCCAGGGCGTGGATGGCTTGCGGGGTATTGGCGACCGGGAACAGGCGGGCGGTGGCCTTGTTGACGCCGACATCCGTCGACTGGGCCGAGAGAATCACGGCGATCAGCAGTTCGAAAGGGGTGGAGTAGGCCAGTTCGGTCTTGGGTTCGGGATTGTCTTCATGCAGCCTGCGAAAGATCTCCAGGCGTTTGGCGGCATTCATGGGGTCAACGGGTTCCTTGACGGCGTGAGGCGGTATTCGATGGGCGCAGGTGATTGTACAGGCCCAGCAGCAAGCCGAGCAGTATCAGCGCGCCAGGCGCCAGCGCGGCGAGGTGCAGGCCGAGACCTTCGGCCAGGAGTTGGCGGCAGATGCCCAGGGCCAGCCCGGCCGCCAGTAAGCCGAGCAGTCCGAGCCCCAGGTGGCGATATCGGCCAGGCTGTGCTGGCAGTTGCTCGCTGGCGAGGCAGGGCAAGGCCAGCAGCAGTGGGTAGAGGCCAAGCTGTTTGGTCAGGGGCATTGCCCAGGCTTGCAGGCCGAGGTGCAGGCAGGTCGCCAAGGCGGCGGCAAGTACAATGCTCATCCACAGGCGGGGGGCTTGTTCCAGGTGACGGCGCAGAGGAGTCATCAACGCCTGGTGCAGGCCCACCAGCAGTATTGTGCAAAGGTTGATCGCAAGCGCCTGGACGATGGTGCTGGTCGCGCCGAGCAATGGCGCCAGGCTGATTGGCAGGAGCCAGAAACGGTTCATGGAGGCGTCTCACCGAGCAATGCGGGACGATGCTGGTCAAAATAGCGCAGTGCATCCTGGATCGCCTCGATGACTGCCCGCGAGGTTACCGTCGCCCCGGCCAGCTGGTCGAACGCACCCTGGTCACGCTTGATTGCCCAGGCCTGCTCGGGCGTATCGCGCAGTGTCCGACCGATGAACTGGTCCAGCCAATGGCGCGCCGGGTCGACCAGTTGATCGCCAAGGCCGGGGCTTTCCTGCTGTTCGAGCACGCGCACGCCCACCAGGCGGCCCTGGGGGGCGATGGCGATCACCAGTTCGATGGCACCGCCATAGCCTTGGACGCTGCTGTGCAGCAGGATAGCGCTGGTGACGCCCGCCAGGCTGGCGCGGTAGCCGGCCAGCAGATGGCTATGGCTCAGGCTGGGATCCTCGAGGGCCACGGGTGTTTGCAATGGCCGGTTGTCGTAGCTGCCCGGCGGCAGCACCTTGAGCCACTGCTGTTCCTGCCATTGGCGCGAAGCCTCGGCAATCGGCCCGGCGGTGAAGCGGTGCCAGGCCAGCGTCGCGGCAATCGCCAGCCCTGCCACCAGGAGCAGCGCTGCGGCACTGTGCCAGCGGGCGGTCATGGACAGGCCCGTTGCTGGCGGCGTTCCGCCCAGCGATCAAGGGTGGGGACGGCGAGGTTCATCAGCAGGACGGCGAACGCCGTGCCATCGGCGAAGCTGCCCCAGGTACGGATCAGGTAGATCAGCAGGCCGGTGCCGATACCGAACAGCAGGCGGGCCAGTGGTTGCTTGCAGCCGGACACGGGTTCGGTGGCGATGAAAAACGCGGCAAGCATGGTCGAGCCGGACAGCAGGTGCAGCAGTGGCGAGCCGTTGGAATCGGAGCCTGCGCCATTCCAGCCCAGCAGGGCGGACAGGAACAAGGCGCCGAGCAGACCGACGGGGGCCTGCCAGCCGAAGACCTTGCGCTGCAGCAGGAATAACCCGCCGAGCAGGAAGGCGAGGTTGACCCACTCGCTACCACGCCCGCCCAGATGGCCGAACGCCAGGTGGTTGGCGAACAGTTCGTCTATGGTCAGGCTGCGGTTGTGGCGCAGCACATCGAGCACCGTGGGGCTGGCCCAGGCGTCGATCCGTTCGCTGGCGCCCAAGCTCAGGCCAAGGCTTTCCACGAGCCCAGGTGCCTGACCGGGCCAGTGGTTCATCTGTAGCGGGAAGCTCAACAGGACGAACGCATAGCCGACCATGGCAGGGTTGAACAGGTTGCGCCCGACCCCGCCAAAAGCTTGTTTCCCCAGGCCGATGGCGACGCAGGCCGCCGTCACGGGCAGCCACCAGGGCGCCAGGCTGGGCAGGGCTGCGGCCAGCAGCGCGGCGGTGACCAGTGCACTGCCGTCGCCAAGGGCGCAGGCGACCGGCATTCTCCGCCAGCGCAATAGCACAGCCTCGGTAGCCAGCGCCGCGCAACCGCTCAACAGCAGGTTGGTCAGCACGCCCCAGCCATGCAGCCAGAACAGCACCAGCAGGCCAGGGGCGCAGGCCAGCAGAACCAGCTGCATGGTGCTGCGCAGGCGCGGATCAGTGGTCGGCATGGCTTTACAGCTCCTCGAGGTGTTGCACAGCGATGGCTTCCGTTGCCAGGGGCAGGGCGATGCGTGGAGCCGGGCTCATTGGGTGAAGAGTCCGTTGAGTCCAGAAAACGCCATGGCCATCACCCCAGCCCCGATCAGCTGGACGGGCAGGCCGCGCAGGGCTGCGGGCATCTCGGCATGGCGGCAGCGGGCGTCAAGGTCTGCATACAGCGCCAGGGCCAGCCAGAATCCCAGCGCGCCGACAGTGGCCCACGCCAGAATACCCCAGCCGTCGACGGCGCCGTTGGCAAGCTGTAACAGCAAGCCTAGCACCACGGCGTTTGCGCTCAGCAGAGGTTGCAGATCGTGCAGGGGCCAGCCTGGCCGAAAATGTCGGAGCAGGTTTGGCAGTGTCCAGGCCAATGCCGCCAGCAAGGGCAGGAAGATGAACAATTGCAGGTCCTGCAACCCCATGGGCAGGAGAAATTGCCGGTGTAGCCAGACGCCGACAGGTAGTGCGACGAGGATCAACAGGGCCGAACACAGACCCAATGCATGCAGGCGCGCACGCTCGACCGGCTCGGCCTGCAGGGCCAGGTGATTGACCAGCGCGGCGCTGACCAGGATCAGGACGTAGTCACTCATGGCGATGTCGAAAGCCGGAGGGTGCCATCATTATCGGGTAGCGGGCGGCAGATGCAACTGCCCCGGCCAATTGGCCGGGGCAGGAGGGCTTACTTGATACGCTGGCCTGGCTTGGCGCCGCTGTCGGGGCTGAGCAGGTAGATCTCTTCACCGCCGGGGCCGGCGGCCATGACCATGCCTTCGGAAACGCCGAAACGCATCTTCCGCGGCTTGAGATTGGCCACCATCATGGTCAGGCGGCCTTCCAGCTGGGAAGGATCCGGGTAGGCCGACTTGATGCCCGAGAACACATTGCGGCGCTCGTCACCGATGTCCAGGGTCAGCTGCAGCAGCTTGTCGGCGCCGGGCACGGCTTCGGCCTTGACGATCAGCGCCACGCGCAGGTCGACTGCGGCGAAGGTATCGAACTCGATCTCGGCCGACAGCGGGTCCTTGGCCAGTTCGCCATTGCCCGCCGGAGCAGCCTTGGCTTCGGCGGCCAGCAGGTCTTCCTTGCTGGCGGCGACCATGGCTTCGACCTTGGCCGGCTCGATGCGGCTCATCAGGGCCTTGAACGGGTTGAGCTGGTGGTTTTCCAGGCGCGACAGGTGGTCGTTCCAGGTCAGCGGGGCGACGTTGAGGAACGCCTCGGCGTCGGCTGCCAGCAGTGGCAGTACCGGCTTGAGGAAGATCACCAGCTGGCGGAACAGGTTGACGCCCTGGGCGCAGATGGCCTGCACTTCATCCTGCTTGCCTTCCTGTTTGGCCAGCGACCACGGCGCCTTGTCGGCGATCCAGGCGTTGGCGCGGTCGGCCAGGGCCATGATCTCGCGCATGGCGCGGCCGAAGTCGCGAGCCTCATAGGCCTCGGCGATCGACGGCGCGGCGGCGAGGAAGGCCTCGGTCAGCTCGGGCGCGGCATCGCCGGCAACCATCACACCGTCGTTGCCCTTGTGGATGAAGCCGGCGCAGCGGCTGGCGATGTTGACCACCTTGCCGACCAGGTCGGAGTTGACCTTCTGCACGAAGTCCTCGAGGTTCAGGTCGAGGTCGTCGACGCCGCGACCCAGCTTGGCGGCGTAGTAGTAGCGCAGGTATTCCGGCTGCAGGTGGTCGAGGTAGGTGCGCGCCTTGATGAAGGTGCCGCGCGATTTCGACATCTTCGCGCCGTTGACGGTCAGGTAGCCGTGCACGTTGACCGCGGTCGGCTTGCGCAGGCCCGCGCCTTCGAGCATGGCCGGCCAGAACAGGGCGTGGAAGTTGACGATGTCCTTGCCGATGAAGTGGTACAGCTCGGCCTTGGAGCCTTCGTTCCAGAACGCGTCGAAGTCCAGCTCCGGACGGCGGTCGCAGAGGTTCTTGAAGCTGGCCATGTAGCCGATCGGCGCGTCCAGCCAGACGTAGAAATACTTGCCCGGTTCGCCCGGGATCTCGAAGCCGAAGTACGGCGCGTCACGGGAGATATCCCACTCCTGCAGGCCCGAGTCCAGCCATTCGGCGAGCTTGTTGGCCACCGCGTCCTGCAGGGTGCCGCTGCGGGTCCACTGCTGCAGCATGGCCTGGAAGTCAGGCAGCTTGAAGAAGAAATGCTGCGAGTCGCGCAGCACCGGGGTGGCGCCGGAGATCGCCGACTTGGGGTTCTTCAGTTCGGTCGGGGCGTAGGTGGCGCCGCATTTCTCGCAGTTGTCGCCGTACTGGTCCTCAGCCGCGCACTTGGGGCAGGTGCCCTTGATGAAACGGTCGGCGAGGAACATGCCCTTCTCGGGATCGAAATACTGGGTGACCGAACGGGTGGCGATGTACCCGGCGTCGCGCAGGCGAGTGTAGATCAGGCTCGACAGTGCGCGGTTCTCCTCGCTGTGCGTGGAGTGGTAGTTGTCGAAATCGACCAGGAAGTCGGCGAAGTCGGCGCTGTGCTCGGCCTGGACGTTGGCAATCAGCTGCTCCGGCGTGATGCCTTCCTTTTCCGCGCGCAGCATGATGGCCGAACCGTGGGCGTCGTCGGCGCAGACATAGATGCACTGGTTGCCGCGCAGCTTCTGGAAGCGCACCCACATGTCCGTCTGGATGTACTCCAGCATATGGCCAAGGTGGATCGATCCATTGGCATAGGGCAGGGCGCTGGTGACGAGAATCTGACGTGGCTCGGACATGGTGGCTCGGCTACTTATCTGGCTACGGGGTAAAAATGAGGGTGATCGGCCACTATAAAGGGCTGGCGAATTTATTTCACCCCAAGGACGCATCTGCTGACGATTGACGGGTTAGCATAGGCGCCTGTTCCGTATCCAGTTTGCCAATGGGAGCCTCCATGAGTGCCGTTACCCGTGCCGCCGTCGAAGGCGTGCTTCGCCAGTACACCGACCCCTACCTGAACCAGGATCCGGTCAGCGCCGGTTGCGTGCGCGCCATCGACATCCAGGGCGGGCAGGTCAGCGTGCAGTTGCAGCTGGGGTATGCCGCCGGCCTGTTCAAGGGCGGCTGGGCGCAGGTGCTGCAGACCGCCATCGGCAACCTTGATGGCGTCACTTCGGCCAGCGTCAGCATCGACTGCGTGATCGCCACTCACAAGGCCCAGGCCCAGGTGCCGGCGATGGCCAACGTGAAGAACATCGTCGCCGTGGCCTCGGGCAAGGGCGGGGTCGGCAAGTCGACCACCGCCGCCAACCTGGCCTTGGCCCTGGCCCGCGAAGGTGCCAGGGTGGGCATTCTCGATGCCGACATCTATGGCCCGAGCCAGGGGGTGATGTTCGGCATCGCCGAAGGCACCCGCCCGCAGGTGCGCGAGCAGAAGTGGTTCGTGCCGATCAAGTCCCATGGCGTCGAGGTCATGTCCATGGCGTTTCTCACCGACGACAACACGCCGATGGTCTGGCGTGGCCCGATGGTCTCGGGCGCATTGCTGCAACTGGTGACCCAGACCGCCTGGGACGACCTCGACTACCTGGTGATCGATATGCCGCCGGGCACCGGCGACATCCAGCTGACCCTGGCGCAGAAGGTGCCGGTGGCAGGCTCGGTGATCGTCACCACGCCCCAGGACCTGGCGTTGCTGGACGCGAAGAAAGGCGTGGAGATGTTCCGCAAGGTCAACATCCCGGTGCTGGGCGTGGTCGAGAACATGGCGGTGCATATCTGCTCCAACTGCGGCCATGCCGAGCACCTGTTCGGCGAAGGCGGTGGCGAGAAGCTGGCGGCGCAGTACGGTGTCGAGCTGCTGGCCTCGCTGCCGTTGTCGATGCTGATTCGCGAACAGGCCGACAGCGGCAAGCCGACCGCCATCGCCGAGCCGGAAAGCCAGATCGCCATGGTCTACCAGGAGCTGGCGCGGCAGGTGGGGGCGCGGATCGTGCTGCAGGAAGCGGCGGCGCCGGCGATGCCGAGCATTACCATCAGCGAAGATTGAGTCGGGCTGGGTAGCAGCAGGACCTGATGGGCGTGGGAGCGGGCTTGCCCCGCGATGATGGTTGCCTGCGCTGGCGCCATCGCGGGGCCAGCCCGCTCCCACGAATAGATATGTTTACGAAACCATCAATCTTCAGGCACAAAAAAACCCGCCAATGGCGGGTTTTTTTTGAAAGCGAGGAAGCGAGATCGACTTAGGCGATCTGAACTTCTTCAGCCTGCATGCCTTTCTGGCCGCGGGTAGCGACGAAAGTAACAGCCTGGCCTTCTTTCAGGGTTTTGAAGCCGTCAGCTTGGATGGCTTTGAAGTGCACGAACAGGTCGTCGCCCGACTGAGGGGTGATGAAGCCGTAGCCCTTCTCATCGTTGAACCACTTGACAACACCGGATTGACGGTTGGACATTTTTCTGTCTCCTTGGACAAAGTTGATAACGGTCAGGAAACACCCTGACCGGGACTGAGCGCAAAGAGAGCAGAAAATTCAGCGATGGGCCGATCAGGATCGTGCATCAAACTAGAGATTCTCGGTGTCACGTGCAGCACAGTGGCGCCACCTTAACCCACTTTCCACAACCTGCCAATGGCCAAGAAGCGCTTTGATGAAATTCGGATCGACGGCCGGTGCAGGCCCCGTCCGGCGCGGGATAGGGCGAGGAAACTTTAACCCGGGCGCCGGGACCGGTAAGATGCACCTCTCGTTTTTTACCCCGCACTCTTCAGGACACCCCGCCATGAGCATCAAATCGGACAAGTGGATTCGCCGCATGGCGCAGGAACACGGCATGATCGAACCGTTCGTCGAGCGCCAGGTGCGCGGCGAGCAGGACAGCCGGGTCATTTCCTTCGGTGTCTCCAGCTACGGCTACGACGTGCGCTGTGCCGACGAATTCAAGGTCTTCACCAACATCAACTCGGCCACCGTCGATCCGAAGAACTTCGATGCCGGCAGCTTCGTTGACATCAAGAGTGACGTGTGCATCATCCCGCCGAACTCCTTCGCCCTGGCCCGCACCGTCGAGTACTTCCGCATCCCACGTGACGTGCTGACCATCTGCCTGGGCAAGAGCACCTATGCCCGTTGCGGCATCATCGTCAATGTCACGCCGCTCGAGCCCGAGTGGGAAGGCCATGTGACCCTGGAGTTCTCCAACACCACGACGCTGCCGGCGAAGATCTACGCCAACGAAGGCGTGGCACAGATGCTGTTCCTGCAGTCCGACGAGGCATGTGAAGTCTCGTACAAGGATCGTGGCGGCAAGTACCAGGGCCAGCGCGGCGTTACCCTGCCACGCACCTGAGCCGACAAAGCGCGGGAATTGTTTCCGCGCCCGGCACTCCAACGAGAATACAGTTTCGGCGCGCATGCCGTGCGCCGGGCCTCGTCAGGAGCCGCCGATGAAACTCGACCCCTCAATCAGTGCCAAGCTGGCCGTCCTGCAGCCGAACCAGATCGGATTGCTGGCCTGGTCGCTGATGGCCCACCCGCCGATCCACACACCGCTGCCGATGCAGGCCGGTGGCGTGCCGCACCAGCCCGATCCCGATACGCCGCAACCGCCGGAACCTGGCGAGCACCCGCCGATGGAGCCGGGCGAGCCGACCCTGCCCGATGAGCCGCCTCCAGCCCCAGTGGCCTGATTTTTCTCAGTTGCCCAACAGGTAGCCGCTGCGACAGACCTGCTCGCCGGCCACATGGGCAACCACCATGCCCGCCGTGGCCATGCGCCGGATGCTGCGCGCATAGAGCAGCCCGGCCTGGGTATTGCGCAGGGGCGTGACCCGGTCGTTGAGCGGGTCGATGACCTCAGCGATCAGCTCACCGGCTTGCAGGTACTGGCCGGGCGTGGCGTGGAACACCAGCAGCCCGCCGAGCGGCGTCATGACCGGCTCAACCGCCGCCAGCGGCGTTGCCGGGTGAACCAATGCGGGCAACGGCGCCGGCTGGCCCTCGATGACCCCGGCATGGGTAAGGAAGTCGAGGATCGCCTGGCAGTCCCGGGTCGCCAGCGGGTGGCTGACATCGGCCTGGCCGCGCAGCTCGATGGTCACCGAGAAACTGCCCTGGGGGATCGGGAAGCGTTTGCCGAAGCGCTGCTGCAGCTGCCACCACACCAGGCTGAAACACTCATCGAACGACTGTCCGCCCGAATCGGTGGCCAGCAGGCTGGCCTGCACGCCCAGGTAACGGGCCAGCGGCTCGACCTGGGGCCAGGCCTCCGGCGTGGTGTACAGGTGCTCGACGGCCTCGAAGTCGCAATGCAGGTCGAGCACCATGTCGGCGTCGCAGGCCAGGCGTTGCAGGGTCAGGCGCTGCGACTGCAGCGGCGTGTGCGCGGGGTGGGCATCCAGGCCCCGGCGCAGGTATTCGCGTATCAGCGCCAGGTTGTGCGCCGGATCCTGGGTGAGGTGCCCCTCGATCTGGTCGCCAATGCTGTCGGACAGGTCGACGAACCTGCGGTTGAAGTTCTCGCCGCTCTGCAGTTCGAAACGGCCCAGCGGCGCGTCCAGCAGCACCTGCTCCAGGCCCACCGGGTTGGCCACCGGCACCAGGATGATCTCCTTGTGCAACCGGCCCTGCTGCTCCATTTTCCCGAGTCGCTGCTTCAAGTGCCAGGCCACCAGCATGCCCGGCAGCTCGTCGGCGTGCAGCGAGGCCTGGATGTACACCTTGCCGGCGCCACGCGGGCCGAAGTGGAAGCTGTGCAGCTGGCGGGCGATACCCGGGACAGGGGAGAGCAGGTCGTGGGTCGAGTGGTGCATGGTGGTCCTGATGTCGTCAGCGTTGTAGGGCGAAGGCTGGGATCAAGGATAGAAGCATAACTTCGGGAGTGGCGCACTATTCAGATCGCGGGACCGAGGAGCACGGTACAGACACGGACTACCTGAAATGAAGAAATGCTGAACCTTCAGGTGTTGTTTACTGGGGCTTCATCGTAATGCGCAACAAATATGTTGTCCGCGATTGGCCACGCAACGAGGTGACTAAATGAATTTCGATTATCCGGTGAACGTGCACCGTGATGCAGGCAGTGTCTGGATCAGTTGCCCGGATATTCCCGAGATGGCCAGTGCGGGGGATACGCTCGATGAGGCGCTGTTCGATGCCGTGGATGGCCTGGAATCGGCGCTTTCACTGTACGTGGAGCGGCGGGTCGCCATTCCGTTGCCTACGTCATTGCAATCGGCCGAGGCCGTTGTCAGGTTGCCGGCGCTGACCGCAGCCAAGGCGGCCTTGTGGAACACCATGATCGCCCAGAATGTGACCAAGACTGAAATGGTCCGACGGCTTGGCGTTAACCGACCGCAGGTGGATCGCCTGGTCGACCTGCTGCATCGCTCCAAGATCGAACAGGTCGAGCATGCCTTGCATGTGTTGGGGCAGCGCATCGAACTTGCAGTGGTGGCTGCCTGAGAGGGCTCCGGGAGCTTACCTCCTGGCGAAGCTTCTATTGCGGTCCATCCAGGGCTACCGCGGATGGGCCGCAATAGGACTTATTTGCCAGGCACCAGCGTCAACCGCTGGCTGCCATAGGCACGGGCAAAGTTCTGTGGTTGCAGCGGCAGGCTAGTGAAGCGACCCTTGAACCAGGCATCGAGCCCGTCGCTGTAGTGGCGGCTGGCCGGGTTGCCGGACTGGCCGTTGCTGGTCAGTACCTGCAGCGGTTCTGCCTGGCCGAAGTCGACGATCATCCGCGCCGAGGCCGGTAGCTGGGTGTCGAAGTTGCTCCCCCAGGCAAAGGGCGTCAGGGCCAGGGTGCTGAAGTCGCCGCCCGCCGCCAGGGGTGCGCGGTCGAGCTTGTCGCCCAGGCCGTGGTAGGCCGGTGCCGGCCAGCGGTACTGGTGCAGCTTGCCCCATTGCCAGGCGCGGCGATCGGCGCCGAGCTGGGCGGTGCCGGTATCTACTGCGGCGGCCAGGCTGCGGGCGAGGATGGTCGGCTTGTCTTCTTTCTGCGGCGTGCCGCGATCATCCCAGAACGGACTGTCGTCGCGCCCCAGCAGGTGATCGACCTGGGCGGAGTAGGACAGCTGGGCATTGCCGACGAAGGCCTGCCAGGCCGGGCTGGATTCCGGGCCCAGCTCGTCGAGGAAGGTCTGCCGGGTGACCGCCTGCAGGAACAGTTCATACAGCGCGGCATCGGCGGACACCTGGCTCAATCGGCCATCGAAGGCCTTGAGCCGGGCCAGGGCATCGCGGGCCTTGTCGCGCTGCGCGGCGGGCAGGGCATCGATGGCCTGCTTGAGCGGCTGGGCCATGCCGGGGGCGTCGAACATCTGCTTGAGCTTGTCGGCCAGCAGCGTCACCTGATCGTTCTGCAGCGCCATCAGGCTGCGGCTGTCATGACGACCGTTGCCGGCCAGCTGGGCCATGCGCTCGGCGCGCTCGGGGTAGTACCAACTGCTCGACAGCTGCATGCCATAGCCCTTGGGCAGGCTGCGCTGGTTGGCGTGACCGATGAAGCCGGCGGGCGGATCCTGGTCGTAGGGGTGCAGCATCGCGTCGGCGTAGCCGTCCCAGTCATAGCGCCCGTCCCAGCCCGGCGAGGGCAGCAGGCCCTGGCCTTCGCGGCGGTTGGGGTAGCGGCCACTGACCTGCCAGCCGATGTGCTGCGGCTCGGCGAACACGAAGTTCAGCGCCGCCGCAGTGACCTCGCGGGTGCTGTCGAAGGCGCGTTCTATGTTCTGCGCGCGGGTCAGGTCGAACAGCGCGTCGAGGCTGCGATCCTCCTTGAGCTGCGGCAGGTGCAGGGCCAGGGCCAGGCTGCCATGGCCCGGCAGCAGGGTGCCGTGACGGGTGTCGTACATCACCTCGCGCTGCGGGCGCTGGCCGCGGACGAAGAAGGTTTCGTTGCGTGCGCGGGCCTGCTGCCACTTGCCGTCGGCGAGGTAGCTCAGCTGGTTGCCCTGGCGGCGTACTTGCTCGAGGAACAGGTCCTGGTTGTCGGCCATCACCGCGCTGCTGCTCCAGGCCAGCTTGCCGTTGTAGCCGGCCAGCACGATCGGCAGGCCCGGCAGCGACAGGCCGGCGACCCGGTACTTGGTGGTGTGGATCTGCACCGGGCTCAGCGCCCAGGCGGCGCGGCTGTCGCTGGCCAGCAGACTATTGCCGCTGCGGCTGCGCTGGGGCGCCAGGGCCAGGTTGGCCGAGCCGGGGGCGCCCAGCAGGCCGAGATCGGCCAGTTGCTGGCCGGCGGCGGTGAGTGCGCCGAGCCCCGGCAGCTGGCTGGCCAGGTTCACGCCCTTGAGTTTGTCGACCTCGCCTTCGGCCAGTGGCTCGTCGGGGGCGCCGGGCAGCAGCCAGGCGAGCTTGTCGGCACCGACCTTCTGCGCCAGGGTCAGGGCCGACAGTTCCTCCTGCAGGTTCACCGACTGGCTGAAGGCGTAGAGACTGAAGATCAGCGCCGAGTCCTCGGGTTTCCAGTATTCCGGACGGTAGCCGCTGCGGGCGAGTTCGCCCGGCAGCTTGTCGCGGTAGCGGAACAGGTAGGCGTTGACCCCGCGGGCGTACACCTCGAAGAAGCGCTTCAGGCGCGGCGAGGCGTCGGCATAGAGCTGGCCGGCGCTCTGCTTGAGGTTGGCCGCACGCATCAGACGATCCATCTCCAGGGCGTCGGCCCCGGCCAGCTCGGCCAGGCGCCCCTGGGCCAGCAGGCGCATGGCGACCATCTGCTCGATGCGATCCCCGGCATGCAGGTAGCCCAGGCTGAACAGCGCATCGTGGAAGCTGCTGCTTTCGATCAGCGGCGCGCCCATCGCGTTGCGCCGAACCGAGACGTTCTGCGCCAGGCCCTTGAGCGGTTGCACGCCGGTCGTCGGCAGTACGCTGTCCTGGTGACCACCCATCTGGCAGCCGCCGAGCGCGAGCAGGCCAAGCAACGCGGCAGCATTGCCGAGGCGGAGAGGGAAGGGCGGAAGGACGGGGGCGGCCATGACTAGGCTCCTGCAGGGCGTGGCGGGGTTCTGAAAGGCGCTAAGGTAGTGAGCGCGCAGTCGCCGTGCAAGGTGCCGGGAAGCTTTATTTACCAGTGGTAGTGCTGGTAGGTGCAGATCGCGGGTCAAGCCCACTCCCATGACGATTTGCATGGGAGCGGGCTTGACCCGCGATGGCCTGATTTGACGTCGATCAGGCGCCGTGGCACTTCTTGAATTTCTTCTCGCTGCCGCACGGGCAAGGGTCGTTGCGGCCGACGTCCTTCAGGGCGTTGCGCACCGGCTCCTGGTGGCCGTGGTTGCAGTGCGGGCCGTGCACATGGCCATGGTCGTGGTCGTGGTGATGGTCGTGACCGTGGTTGCAGTCGGGGCCATGGACATGGGGTTGCTGGGTCATTGCGGGGTTACTCCGGTTGTAGATCGCCGGGGATTATCTCACCCCTTTGCGACAAGTGCAGGTCCCGATGGACGATCAGCCCGGTGGCCAGCTCGCCGCGCAGCTGGTATTGCAGTGGCTGGCCGCTCTTGAGCAGCTTCGCCAGGGGCTTGAGGTGCTGCCAGAGGTTGGTACGCACGGTGATCTTGAAGGTGCGCCGGGCCTGGCCGCCGACGCTACGCCACAGGCTTGCCTCGTCCTCGGCCAGGAGCAGGTCGCCCAGGCGCACCGAGTAGGCCAGGTGGCGGATGAACAGGCGGCCGTCGTTGGGGTTGTCGACCTGCAGGTGCAGGACAAACTCCTGCTGATGCAGGCGCATCTTCACAGGCTCCACCTCAAGCAGGTGCAGCTGTGGCTCGCGCCAGGTGTCGCCGCCCCATCCGGCGCAGCCCGCCAGCCAGCCCAGCAGCAGGCCGAGTGTGAACAGGCGGGCCAGGGGGCGCATGTTCAACTACCGAGGTAACTGGCGCAGCATTTCTTGAACTTCTGCCCGCTGGCGCAGGGGCAGGGGTCGTTGCGACCGGCCTTGAGCGCCACGGTCGGGTCGATGAAGTACCAGCGTCCGGCATGCTGGACGAACGCCGAGCGCTCGCGGTGCCGGTGGTCGCCTTCCAGGTCGTGCCAGCGCGCGGTGAAGGTGACGAAGGCGTGTTCGGGTTGCCCGCCCAGTACCTCGGCGCTTTCCACCTCCAGCCCTAGCCAGGTGCTCTGCGCGCTCCACGCCGACATGGCCGTGCGATCAAGGTCGGCCTGCTGGGCCGGCAGGGTGGTGTCGACCAGGTAGTCCACCAGGCCCAGCACGTAGGCGCTGTAGCGCGAACGCATCAGGGCCTGGGCGTCCGGCGCCGGGGTGCCGCTGTGATAATGCCCGCAGCAGGCGTCGAGCAGGTTGCCGCTGCCGCAGGGGCAGATCGAGACACTCATCCGGTCACCACCAGTACTTGCCGAAGTTTTCAGGGTTGGCCCAGAACTTCGCATTGAGCCAGTCCGGGACCTGCTTGTAGTCATGCAGATCATAGGTGAACAGGCTCAGCACCTGTTCGTCGCGCTGGAATTTCTCGCTGGCCGAGAGCGCCAGCGAATAGAAGTCGGTGTCCTGCCAGCCGCAGGCAGCCAGGTCCGCCAGCACCGCGACGCGGCTGGCATTGAGGTTGCGGATGCCGCCCAGCAGCTCCAGGCCGGTGCGTTTGGGCAGGTGCTCCAGGCAGTCGACCAGTACCGCCAGATCGAAGCGTCGGGCTGCTTGTTCGGCGGGAAGCGGGCCGGGTGCGGCGACCTCGATCCGGGTCTCGGGATGGGCGGCGCTGAAGGCCTCCAGGGCCGGGAAGCGGCTGCCCACCAGCAGCAGGTTGCGCGGGGTGAAGCGATCGAGCAGGGCGGCCAGGGCCTGCTGCGGCGTGCGTTGTGAGAAAACCTCGGTCATTGCCATTCCTCGTTCAGGTCGCTCAAGACTAGCGGTCCTGGGCGATCGGGCAAAGAGGCGCGTCGCCACGTCGTGGCTTATTGCTGGCAGAGCGGTAATCGCCGGTCTTTACTCCCAGAGCATCGGTAATGCACCGATTCCCCCTAGGAGAAGCAACAAGATGAGCATAGTACGCACAGCGATACCCCTGGTTCTGCTCACCAGTGTGTTGACTGGTTGTGCAGGTTTGCAAAAAACCGACTGGCCGAAGTGTGCTGCCGTCGGGGGCGTGGGCGGCGCGGCCCTGGGCGCGATCGAAAGCTCCAGCTGGGCCGGCTGGGGCGCGTTGCTCGGTGGCGGCCTGGCGGCTGGCTATTGCTGGGCCCACGGCGATGGCGACGAGGACGGCGATGGCGTGCCGGACAGCCGCGACAAGTGCCCTGGCACCCCGCGAGGCGTGCAGGTCGATGCCAACGGTTGCCCGCCTGAGCCGGCGCCGGTGGTCGAGGAAGTGGTGGTGCAGAAGGAAGAAGTCATCGTCATCCGTGACGTGCGTTTCGAGTTCGACTCGGCGCGCCTGACTGCCACTGACAAGGAGCGCTTGAACACCATCGCGACACGCCTCAAGCAGGAAGCCCCGGGCGCCCGCCTGAGCGTTTCCGGCCACACTGACAGTGTCGGTTCCGACAGCTACAACCAGAAGCTGTCCGAGCGTCGTGCCCAGTCCGTGACCAACTACCTGGTCGAAAGCGGTGTACCGCGTGCGAGCTTTGTCTCGGTGGTGGGCGCTGGCGAGACTCAGCCTGTGGCCGATAACGCCACCGCCGACGGCCGTGCCATGAACCGCCGCACCGAGATCAAGATCCAGCGTTGAGTGCCGTGCGCCCGCGCCTTGAGAAGTGGCGCGGGCGCGTCTTTACTCCTGTGTGACCGGTAGCGGCCGGTGACACAGGAGCAATCACCATGCGTGTTTTGTCGAAAGCGGCACTGCCGTTGCTGGTGGCCACAAGCCTGCTTACAGGCTGCGCCACCCACAGCGATGGCAGCGCGCCCCTCAATCAAAGGACCTGGCCCATCTGCAGCCTGCTTGGCGGACTGGTCGGCGGCGGCCTGGGCGCCATCGAGAGTTCCACCTGGGCGGCTGGTGCCGGTGTTGCCGGTGCGATTGCCGGTGGCCTGATCTGCTATGCCCAGGATGGCGACGAGGATGGCGATGGCGTATTCGACCGCCGCGACCGCTGCCCGGATACTCCGGCAGGCACCCAGGTCAATCACATGGGCTGCCCGTTGCCGCAGTATCCGGCATCGGCGCCACCACCTGAGCCGGCGGCAACCCCGGAGGTGATCACCCTCGATGACCAGGGCCAGGTGCTGTTCGCCTTCGACTCCGCCGAGCTGACCCAGGGCGCCCAGCAGCGCCTGCAAGGTTTGCTGCCCAAGCTCAACGAGCCCGGCGTGGCCAGTGTCAAGGTTCTCGGTTTCACCGACAGTGTGGGTTCGGACGCCTACAACCAGCGCTTGTCCGAGCGCCGCGCCAGCGGTGTTGCCGAGTACCTGATCAGCCAGGGGCTGGCGCCGAACAAGGTGACCAGTCAGGGCCGCGGAGAGAGCGAGCCGGTGGCCGACAACGACACCGACGAGGGCCGCTCGCGCAACCGTCGGGTGGAACTGCACCTGAACTGACCCCTCTGGCGCATACCTCGGCAGTAGGGTTACTGTTGTTGGCGCGGTCCGCTCGAACGGGCCGCGCCGACATAACAACAATCCATGGGGGCCGGACATGAAGTTCATCCTGGGCCTGGGCAAGGCTCTGACGGTGGCGTTCTGGGGCGTGGTGCTGTTCAACCTGTTCATGCCGCAGCCGTTGCCGCTCAATCTGCTGATCAATGCCGCGGGTATCGTCCTGCTGTCGCTGCATGCGCTGGAGGTGCTGTTCTTCAATGGCAGCCTGCGCGGGCGCAGCCATCGCTGGTTCGACCGCCTGCAGATCCTGCTGACCGGTATCTTCCATGTCATGTCCATCCCCCGTCCGCAGGAGGCGTCGAGCCATGCGTAAATTGATGTTGCTGGCCGCACTGGCCAGCCCCCTGGTCCAGGCCGAAAGCCTGGAGGTCGCCGCCCATTCGATGCTGCGTCTGCCCAACAAGGCGGCCAGCGTGCACCTGGAGCAGTTGCGGGTGGCCGACTCGGCGACGTTGCTGCTGCCGGCCACGCTTACCGAACTGAAGATCGACCGGCTCGAGCTGGGGCGTGATGCGCGGATCGCCATTGCGCCGGCCGAGCGGGACCTGAGTATCGAGGCTTTGAGTGCCTACCTGGGCGAAGGCAGCGAGTTCAGCGCGCCCGGGGCGCCCGGGACCTATGAACGTGCCGCGCGGCCGGGGCGTAACCTGGATCTGCGGTTGCAGGCGCTGGAGGCGGATCGGCTGTCGATCGATGCCCGGGGTGGGGCTGGGGCGCCTGGGTATGTCGGGCTCGATGGGGCCAATGGCAAGCCCGGGGGGTGTACCTGGGGGCAGGCCAGCCGGGGGGCCAATGGTGATGATGGTGGCAATGGGCACGATGGTGCTGCCGGTGGGCGGGTTCGTCTGGCGGTGCCTGAAGGGTTTGCGCAGGAGCGGATTGTGGTGCGGCTTGATGGTGGGGCGCCGGGGAAGGCGGGGGCTGCTGGGAAGGCTGGTTTGGGTGGGGTCAGTAAGGGGTGTCTGGTTTATCGGACTGATGCTGGGGGGAATGGGCGGCCTGGGCAGGCCGGGCAGCCTGGGTTGGCTGGGGGGGCGGGGGAGTTGATTCTTCAGCGGCTTTGAGTTTGGTTGTTTGGTTGTTTGGTTGTTTGGTTGTTTGGTTGTTTTGGTTGGTGTTGAGAGTTGTATGCGCATTCATTTGTGATATCGACGCTTAG